>CAKZNC010000219.1 GCA_937129385.1 uncultured Bacteroidota bacterium | reverse complement strand
AACTCTTAACTCTTAACTCTTAACTCTTAACTCTTAACTCTTAACTCTAAACTCTCCACTTTTATCACTATTTTTGGTCATCCTAAAAAAAATATGATGACCCATCGTTCCATTTTTTCTAAAATGCTGGTCACCGTACTCAGCATCTTGCTTCTTGTTTCCTGCAAATCCGCAGAAGAAAGACTCATCGATCGTGCCAACCGCATTCACGAAGCAGCACTCACTGTCGACAGTCATACCGACACCCCCATGTGGCTCACGCGCGAGGGTTTTGACTTTACAGAACGACACGTAAGCGAAAACCGCCGCAACAAGGTTGATCTGCCGCGTATGATCGAGGGCGGACTCGACGGTGTCTTTTTTGCTGCTTTCGTGGGCCAGGAAGCACGTACCCCCGAAAAGAACCAGGAGGCCTGGAAAGATGCAGAACAAACCATCGATTCTATCCATGCCCTGGTGGCCGCACATCCTGAACAACTCGCCATTGCCACCGATCCGGAATCATTCCGCAAGGCTGAACGGTCGGGCCGCCGTGCCATCTTCATCGGCGTGGAGAATGGATACCCCGTCGGTAAAAACCTCGACCTTGTGGATTCACTTTACAAAAGGGGCGCACGCTACATCACGCTTTGCCATTCCTACAACAATGATATTTGTGATTCATCGACCGACAGTGTCGAGCATGGCGGACTCTCCGCATTTGGCGAGGAGGTGGTCAGACGAATGAATGAACTGGGAATGATGATCGACCTCTCCCATGCCTCCGACGCTTCGTTCAAAGATGTCATCGCACTCAGCAAGGTGCCTGTCATCGCCTCACACTCCTGCGCCCGCGCCCTGTGTGACAATCCGCGTAACCTCTCAGACGATCTGCTGTTGAAGCTGAAGGAGAACGGCGGGGTGATCCAGATGTGCATCCTCAGCGCCTACGTGAAAACACCTGCACCCAATCCGCTGCGTGATTCGGCACGACAGGCGGTTTACGAAAAACACGGCAACTATTACGAACTGGATGAAGATGGTCGTGCTGCTTTCCTGGTCGACTGGTACCAGGTGGATGAAGATTTCCCCCGCGAACTTGCCACGGTGTCCGATGTGGTCGACCATATCGATCATATCGTTGAGGTAGCCGGAATAGATCACGTGGGGATCGGGACCGACTTCGACGGTGGGGGAGGCGTGGCCGATTGCTTCGATGTCTCCGAGATGAACAACATCACCATCGAACTCGTCCGCCGCGGATACTCAGCCCGCGATATCAGGAAGATATGGAGTGGCAACCTGATGAGGGTGATGAGTCAGTCGGCAGTCGGCAGTCGGCAGTCGCCAGTAGGCAGTCAGCCTTCAGCTTAGTTTCTTTCATCTAAAAGAGCAGTAGCGCCCTGAGCGACGCAGTGAGCTTGCCGAACTGCTTGCCGAAGGGGAGTCGCCAATTGTGCTTCTATCATTCCTGTTACTCTGCGAAAACTCTGCGTTACTCTGCGGTAATAATCCTCTCCGGTAAAATAGACGTAGTGCAGTCCGCGGTAAGCGTTATACGTAGTGCGTGACGCTTCGATTTACAATTTCTCTGCGAAAACTCTGCACAACTCTGTGGTTAATTCTTCACGCCCCCTGCGGTTTAGTTTCATGAGCGTAGCGAACCCACCCCTCAACTCCCGAAATGCCCCCTCACCAGTTTCCCCACCTCGAAACGTTCCAGGATCGTTTCATCATTCAGCTCCTTTGAAAGCGAAGCGATCGTCTCCATCGGCACATCAAAAAGATCCAGGATCAGGAGTCCGTCCAGGGCATTGTTAAACTTCGGGTCCACGTTGAAACTGATGATCCGCCCGTTCAGCTTCAAATACCGCTTCAGCAATACAGGCATCTTGTACCCCGACGTCTCCACATCGTCAATAAATTTATCAAACTTCTGCAGGTTGTCCGCACTCTCCAGGATGATATCCTCATCGATGTTGTAACCCGGTACATTGTATTTGGTACGCGGACGGATATATTTCGCCAGGTTACGATCGTAATAGTTCTTACGAATGTAATTGATGATCATCGACTTTGAAAATTCAGAAAAGCGATTGCTTATACTCACCGGACCGATCAGGTAGCGGTATTCCGAGTTCTTGATGAGAAAATAGAGGATCCCCTTCCACAGCAGGAACAGGGGCAATGGCTTCCGCTGGTACTCTTCCACGATGAAGGATCGGCCGAGCTCCATCGACTGCCGCAGGTACTTCCTGAACCCACGCTGCATTCTGAACAGACTATGCACATAAAATCCGCGCACACCATACCGCTGCAGGATATCCTTGCCGATCCCCACGCGGTAGGCTCCAACAAGCTTCTCCTCATCTGTATCCCACACGAACAACTGGTGGTAGTAAAGGTCATATTCATCCAGGTCCATCGACCGGTTGGTGCCTTCACCCACATGCCTGAAGGTGATCTCACGCAAACGCCCGATCTCGTTCATCAGGTGCGGGATCTTTGTCGACGGGGTGCAGAACACCTCGTACTCGCTGTTTGAAAACAGCAATGCATCCTCCTCCTCGCGCAGCGCCACGATCTCCTGTTTGATCAGTTCAACCGGTGCCGGAGGTGCGATATCCTCCGCCTTCTGCACACGCTTGAATCGCGGCAGGAAGAACCGCTTCACCTCCAGCGCCGATCCCAGCGCATAGGTTTTCGCCCGCAAAAACCTGCCATACCTGGCAATATCGGTGATCTCATCCTGCTCCTTCACGCTGATCGGGTGCCCGATCCGGATCCGGATCTTCTTGTGTCGCTTGTTGAGCACTTCAGTAGGCAACCGCACCGTCCGCAATGAAGGATGGATCAGTCCGAGGATATGAAAGATCCGCGAGTTGGTCCCCTCGAAATAGACCGGGACCACCGGTACACGCGCTTTCCTGATCAGCTTCAGCGCAGGGAGCTGCCACTGCCGGTCGGTCTTCCCGAAATTGTCCTGGTTGTAACTCGACACCTCCCCGGCTGGGAAAAAGCCCAGTATCCCGCCCTCCTCCAGGTGCTGGAACGCCATCTTGATCCCACTGATGCTCGAAGCACTGTCCTTCCGCTTCTCAAACGGGTTCACGGGTAGAATATACTCCTGGACCCCCTCCAGCCGCTGAAGCAGAAAGTTGGCAAGTAGCCTGATACCGGATCGCCTCTCCGAGATCACCTTCACCAGCAACATGCCATCGATCCCGCCGAACGGGTGGTTGGATACGGTGATGAACGGACCGCTTTTCGGGATCCTGTCAAGCTCCTCCTCGCGCACATCGTACTCCAGCTCCAGCTTACTGATCAGTGAATCAATGAATTCCATCCCCTGCTTCTCGTGGACCTCGTCGTACAACTTGTTGATCTTGTTGATCCGTAGCATCGTCATCAACACCCGCCCCACCGGCGCACCGCCGAAACGGTTCAGCTTCGCAGCATTCAAAAGTTCATCGGTCTCGATCAGTTTTTTACGCTTCGCCATATCTACAAATATAGTACATACAAAACCGCATCGCAATACAGGCGCAGATGGTTTTGACAGAATTCACGATGCGCAGGAGGGGCCGGTGAGGGTATGCTGAATATGAAAAGCCAGGCCCCGGACATGGCGATGTGGAAATATGAAAGGTACCGGTATCTAAAGGTATGCTGAACATGAAAAGCCAGGCCCCGGACATAACTATTCAGAAATTATTCCGCCGCCGGGAAATGTAGCGCCCCGATTTCCGTTATATTTGCGTAACCCTTCAAAAAAATGAGTAAAAAAACCAGGATATTGCTGTCTGTTTTAAGCGGACTCCTGCTCACGCCGGCATTCTACCAGTGGGGAACAGGGTTTATGATGTTCATCGCATTCATCCCCCTGCTCCAGGTTGAAGAAGACCACTACAGGAACAGGAAAAAGAACCGCACCCTCTCCCTGCTGTGGTACGCGGTGATCTCTTTTATGCTGTTTACCTTGCTCACCGTCTGGTGGGTGAAGAACTCCGTGGCCGTCGGGATCATCGCTGCACTGATCGTGAACACCAGTTTCATGGCGGTGCCTTTTATACTGTTCCACTACGTCAAGCGGCACACCGGACCGAAACTCGGGTATGCTTCCCTCATCGCCCTCTGGGTCGCCTTCGAATTCCTGTTCCTGAATGTGCAAGTGAACTTCCCGTGGATCATCCTGGGCAACGCCTTTGCCAACGACATCAGGTTCATCCAGTGGTATGAACTCACAGGTACACTCGGCGGAAGTGTGTGGGTGCTGCTGATGAATGTCCTGCTGTTCGAACTGTTTCTCGGACTCCGTAAAAAGTTTTCCTTCAGGGCCAACCGAAGCAAGATCAGCTGGGTGGTTGGCGCATTGCTGATCCCGGTGATCTATTCCGTGATCCGCTTCTATACCTACGAAGAGGAAAATCGTCCGGTTGAATG
>CAKZNC010000218.1 GCA_937129385.1 uncultured Bacteroidota bacterium | reverse complement strand
CCGTCGGCATAGATGATCGAGCCCTTGTTATGCCATTCCTGTTCGTACATTACCTCCCCGGTATCCCAGTCAAGGCATACCCAATTGCCTTTCCCGTTGCTGATCCAGTTGGATCCATAGATATAGCCATCCACCAGGACCATGCCCCCGTGATGTACATCCAGCACATCGCTGGTCCATTTTACTGAAGGGGTCCGCCCATCCTCCGAGAGGGAAATCATAAGCGAAATATCATCGTATCCGCTGGAAACAAATATCTCCCCGTTGTGATACAGGGGAGTATTTGTACTGTTCCGTCTCTCCCTTTCCGTGTAATCGGTAACAAGATCAAGTTCCCAGAGGATCTCCCCTTTTGCAGCTTCAATTGCAACAAGTTTTTCTGAAGTTGTGGCAAGGATCATCCGGAGCCCATTGTGCTCGACCATCAGTGGAGAAACATATGAACGTACTCCCCCGGTGCTTTTTGTCTTCCAGATCAGCGAACCGTCCTCTTTGTCAAGAGCAACAACGACGGTCTGATCACCCACCGGTGAAGAGATCACCGCATCTTCTGTAAGCAATACAGACTCCGCCATACCCCAGCGATGAAAGCCCGCATCGAATTCTTCATGCGTGTTCCGCGACCACAGAATATGTCCGGTTTTTACATCGATACAATTCACCTGGCCCATGGCACCCGTGATATAGAGCCGCCCGTCTTCAATTGCGGGGGTATTCCTGGTCTCCTGGAAAGACTCCATCCAGGGATGCCCGTAAATCGTCTCCCAAAGGACCTTCCCGTCCTGGTTCAGAGCGGTCACTACCTCCAGGGTATCCCGACGCCCGGTCACGTAATAGATCCCGTCGTAGAGCACCGGGGTTGAATACCCTCCACCAAGTCCCTCCTTCTGCAGGAGCAGTTCAGGTCCGTCTGCCGGCCACTGCTTTAAAAGTCCTTCCGCCGGATAGATTCCGTCGCGTTCAGGCCCACGCCATTGTACCTCCTGGGGCAGTGCCCATGAGAAAACAAATAAGAGAGTAATTGCAATTCCTGTTCTGATCATCATCTGGTTCTTTATTTTTTTATTTGATATGCGATAAGTGCCTTTCCGTGTCGCAGGTATAATATTCCGTTGTGGATCACAGGGTGTGACCAGTGTTGTTCCGAACCTTCTACCACGCGGGTTTCGCTTACAAGATCATATTTATCGGGCGTGACATTCACCAGTGCCAGCTCACCCCTGTCGGAGTAACAGTATAATTTTCCATCTGCAGCGATCACAACCCCTTTTCCCAACTCAGAGCTGGTATACATGTCTTTTCCCGTTGCCCAGTCGATGCACCTCCAGTCCCGGTTGTTGTCACCCGAACCGTAGATATAGCCATCCAGGTATACAGCTCCCCCCATCCTGCTGTCCATGGGGTTGTTCCATTCCAGTCCGATGGATGTTCCGTCAGCACTGAGAAGCAATTTACCCGATCCTTTTCCGTACCCACTGAAAAAGAAGAGTCCGCCATCCCTGTAGAGCGGTGTATTCGCATGGACCGAATACCTGTTGGGATGCTTGTGCGACCATAGTAATTTACCGGTTGTTGCATCAATACCCAGCAAATGTGATGCAGTATGCGTGGCCAGGATCTTTCTTCCGTTGTGGTTGAAGAGAAGCGGTGTGCAGTAGGCACTCAATTCCTGTTTCCCGGGGCAGCTCCAGATCACATTGCCGTTGAACCTGTTCAATGCAACAACATTGTTTTTCTTTCCTCCGGGTGTACAATAGATCTTGTCACCATCGATCACCGGGGTCTCATTATATCCCCAGGTGATGACTTCTCCGCCGAGATCGTCGACCATGTTGGTTTCCCATATTTTGCCCGCATCACTTTCATCCAGGCAATAGACATTTCCATAGCCGCTGATAAGATAGACCCTGTCTCCAACTATGACCGGTGTACCTCTCGGTCCGTAAAAACTCTCTTTGTATTCAGGACCGTAGGCCTTCCTGTATACCAGGTTTCCTTCCATATCGAACTTGAAGAGATAACCTGTTCCCTCTTCCATACCTGTGGCATACACAAACCCATTCGCCACAACCGGAGATGAGTGTCCCTGCCCCAATTCCTCGTATGTCCATATAATCTCCGGTCCATCTTCGGGCCATTGATCCATTAAATTACTTGCCGGGTAGATCCCGTCCGTGCCGTTTCTCCATGCAGTCGGTTCCTGTGCCTGACAGGCTCCTGTTGTTGCTATTGCGAACAGAAATAATAATATCCTTACATTCATTGCTTTATATCTTAAAATTTCAATTTTCTAATCTGCTCCGTTATCTCATTAAAACCAATGATTTCAGAGAGCATCAAATTTATTACATAACTGCTGTTTTGTGGGGTCCAGGAGGCAATTTAGAGACAATTCAGAATCATTCTTTTTAAGGTCAGTCGAGAGTCGAGAGTCGAGAGTCGAGAGATAGTGGGCAGTGGGCAGTGGGCAGTTAGCGGTCGGCACCAGCTCCCACCTTCGCCGGTTGCATATCCACTGCCAACTGCGAACTGAGAACTGCGATCCGCAGACTGCCTTTCGAAAGGCTCACGGCACAAAAGCATCGGCTAAAATTCAATCACCTGCAATCTGCCGACTGCCGACTGCCAACTGCCGACTGCGAACTGCCGACCGACAAACCCCCTTGCCCCAAACCACTATTTTCCTTAACTTACGCTCTTAAAATCAAACCTATGAAAAGAAGAGATTTCATCGCAAAAACGGCCATGTCGGTCCCCATGCTCAGTATGTTCCCTGCCGACCTTTCCTCAATTGGAAGAGAGTATAAGAAAGGGAAAATCGAAAAGAGAGAATTGGGAAAAACCGGGTGGAAACTATCAGTCGTTGGGTTTGGAGGCATCGTAGTGATGAACGCCACAACTGAACAGGCTGCCGCCAGGGTAAAGGAGGCCATCGATTACGGGGTGAATTATTTTGATGTGGCTCCAACTTATGGCAACGCTGAAGAGATGCTCGGACCGGCACTGGAGCCCTACAGGAAAAAGGTATTCCTTGCCTGCAAGACCGGTCAGCGCAAAAAGGATGGAGCCCGGAGGGAACTCGAGGAATCCCTGGAGAAACTGCGTACCGATCATTTCGATCTCTACCAGCTGCATGCGGTCACTACCATGGAAGATGTGAATACAATTTTTTCAGATGACGGTGCGATACAGGCGTTCAGGCAGGCAAGGGAAGAAGGACTGGTAAAAAACCTTGGTTTTTCTGCTCATTCGGTGGAGGCAGCCACTGCATTGATGGAACGCTTTGATTTCGATACCATCCTGTTCCCATTCAACTACGCCTGCTGGTACCACGGGAACTTCGGACCGCAGGTTCTGGAGATGGCGAAGAAAAGGGAAATGGGAATCCTTGCCCTGAAAGCAATGGCATACCGTCCCTGGCCGGAAGGAGCAGAAAAAACAATTGATAAGGCCTGGTATGAGCCACTCACTGATAAGGAGGACGCGCGTAAAGGCCTGCGGTTCACCCTCTCTCACCCGGTGACCGCGGCCATTCCCCCGGGAGATGAAAACCTGTTCAGCATGGGGCTCAGACTGGCTGCAGAATTTGAACCCATGGACCAGGACGATATCCTGGAGATGAAGAAGAGGGCAATGAACACCGAACCGCTGTTCACCTATCCGGCAAGCTAACTGCTGATCAATAACATTGCTGTCACGAGGCTTTCACGGACTATTCAGGAGAGCGTTGGTTGCACGGGGACAGATAAAGATTCCCCTTGGGAGCTAACCCTCGTCCCTGTCGTGGACCAACTCGGTCCTGCGCCCATACAGGGTCACGATCAGCAGGCAGATCAACGGGATGACAAAGGAGATCCGCACCTCGTTCATCCCCAAAATGCTGATGTCATTGTAACCTGGACCGCCCAGGTCAAATACCAACGCCTGCAAGGGCGGAAGCACCGATCCGCCCACGATGGACATGATCAGCCCAGCGGCCCCGAACTTGGAATCCTCGCCTACACCTTTCAAAGCGATCCCGTAGATGGTCGGAAACATCAGGGACATTCCGGCAGAGATGCCCACCAGGCTGATCAGCCCGGCCTTCCCCGGCAGCACCATCGCACCCACGGTACAGGTGACAGCAAATATCCCGTAATACATCAGCAACCTCCCAGGCCGGATATACCGCATCAGCGCAGTGGCAATGAACCTGTTGCTCAC
This sequence comes from uncultured Bacteroidota bacterium, assembly GCA_937129385.1. GTDB lineage: Bacteria > Bacteroidota > Bacteroidia > Bacteroidales > M55B112. Next base: position 43,558 of record CAKZNC010000218.1, on the reverse strand, counting down.
AAAAAGAACCATGGCCACCATGTTGTATCCCTGGGCCTGTGTCTTGGTCAGTCCAATGGATTCACCGTACTGGATGATAAATGTCCAGCACAGGATCTGGGCACCAACATAGAAGAACTGTGCGATCACCCCCTCGGTATAACGTTTCCGTCTCAGCAACCTGCGAATGGAATCCATGAAGTGGATCTTATGCTCCTGTCCGGGCTTGGGCATTCTTACAAATGCGATAATGACAAAGAAAACCATGATCACGATTCCCAGGACAACATAGGGATTCCGAATAATGGAAAGATCGGCATTGGTCATGGCCTGGTATGCCCCGGGATCTGTAACAGCGAGCTGTGCACGATCTTCAAATTCTGCCGGATTGATCCTGTCCAGGATGAAGTGTTTCGCAGTATACATGCCAAGCAGTGAACCCAGCGGGTTGAAGGCCTGTGCAAGGTTAAGCCGTTGCGTTGCCGTGCTTTCCGGCCCCATGGACAGTATGTAGGGATTCGCACTTGTCTCAAGGAAAGATAGTCCGCATGTTAGGATAAAATAGGCCAATATGAACGGCGCAAATACACCCAGGAAAGAGGCCGGTATAAACAACAATCCACCCACTGCGTAAAGCCCTAGTCCCATCAGGATCCCTGATTTATAGCTGAATCGTTTGATAAAAAGGGCAGCCGGAAATGCCATCGCAAAGTAGCCACCGTAAAAGGCCATCTGCACCAACGCACTCTGCCAATTGGGCGTCAGCAGGATGGTCTTGAATGATGAGACCATCGGGTTGGTGATGTCATTTGCAAAACCCCACAGGGGGAAACAAATGGTGATTAAGATAAAAGGCAATGTTAAACCAGCAGGAACAACGACCTGCTTGACCTGTTGTCTTGTCATTTCCGGGCAGTTTAGGTTGTCTGATCACAGTTTGCAATACACTTACCGGAACTCCTTTCCAATCACCTCCCTATTTACACGCCGGCAACAGCTGCATGCCCCCCAATATACAGGTTATTTTCAAACATCCATCTGCTACAACCACGAAAAAAAATGAAGCATTCCTTTCATATCCAATATGGTGAGACCGAATCCTGTGCATTGCGCATTGTTACGCTGAACATTAAACGGCTACCGGGCTGCAATTTGAATCACCCGTACGAACGGATCATCGCTTCCACCTCTTTCACCATCTTCTTTGAACCTGCAAAAAACGGGGTACGCTGATGGATCGCCTCCGGTACCAGGTCTATGATGCGCCGACCCTTGCCGTCTGTGGCAAGACCGCCAGACTGCTCGGCCAGAAATGCAATCGGATTGCATTCATAAAGTAACCTGAGCTTTCCACCGGGCTGCTGAGCCGTCGAAGGATACATATAGATCCCTCCTTTCATCAGGTTCCGGTGAAAGTCGGCAACCAGTGATCCGATATATCGTGCCGAGAGGGCATCTCCACCAGTCTCATCAGATCCTTTGCACCTGTCGATATATTCCCGGATCCCTGGCGAAAATTGCCTGTAATATCCTTCATTCACGGAATAGATATTTCCATCATCCGGCATATCAATTTTATAATGTGAAAGGCAGAATTCCCCAATGGACGGGTCATAAGTAAAGCCCGTCACACCCAATCCCGTCGTATATACAAGCATGGTAGAAGAGCCATAAATCACGTATCCTGCTGCCACCTGCTTATTACCGGGCTGAAGAATGTCCCGCTCATCCGGATCAGTACCGGGATCAGTGACCCGCCTGTAAATAGAGAAAATTGTTCCGATGGATACATTCACGTCGATGTTCGAGGAGCCGTCCAAAGGGTCAATGCATACCACATATTTGCCCTCTTTTGCAAACGATTTGTCAAAAGTAATGATGTCGTGGTTCTCCTCAGAAGCGATTCCACAAACCTCACCACTTGAACTCAGCACTTTAATGAATTTGTGATTGGCGAATTCATCCAGTTTCATCACATCTTCACCCTGGATATTACTCTTACCGGCCTTGCCCAGAATATCAACCAGTCCTGCAGCCCTGACCTCCCGGTTGACGAGCTTGGAAGCTACCCCGATATGGTTCAGCAACCTGGTGAGGTCCCCCTTTGCAAAGGGGAAGGCGGTCTGCTGCTCATTGATAAATTCAGAAAGCGTTGGCGGATGGTAATTGGATGTCATGATCAGGCGAATTGATAATTCTATGATAACATATAGTATATCAATCCTCCAGCCGCTTTGTTCGGAGTCTTAGCAGATGTTGTTCAGCAACTCGCGGTAAAAATTTTCCAGGGTACGAATGTGTAATTACCCTTCCTGGTTGTGAACATCATCATTTTGGCGCCATCCTCAGCAGGCAATCATAGCTTTTTCACCATCTTCCAGTCAACCACTGCCACAACCGGAGCTGAAGCTCCCAGCTCCTGGCTTCGACCAGAGGGTACCGATCCACTCACCGAGATCACATAATCTCCCTTAGGCAGGTACTTTTCTCCCTCTTCATTCACCTGCATGAATGCCTCGCGATCAAGGTCAAAACTGATGATCTCACTCTCTCCGGCACCCAGGTCCACTCGCTGGATCCTGCGCAATGACCAGATTGGATGCTCCATTCCGGCTCCGGGTGAGGAGATGTACAGCTGCACTACCTCATCAGCATCAACATCTCCGTTGTTGGAGACCTTAATTGAAACGGTTAGTTCCTCTTCATCCTTGTCAACCCCAATATCTGAATAACCGAAGCTGGTATAGCTGAGTCCGAAACCGAACGGAAAGAGGGGCTCCTTTTCCATGTAACGATATGTCCTACCTTCCATCGCATAGTCTTCGTACGGGGGAATATCTTCAATGCTGTAGGGCACGGTAAATGGCATCCTGCCGGAAGGTGCCACGTCGCCAAATATGATATCTGCAAGGGCATTTCCTCCCTGCTCTCCAGGATACCATGTATAGATCACGGCGTCGGCAAATTCAAATACTTCAGGAATGATCACCGGCGAGCCACCTGTGATTACAACGATCAGGGGGTTGTCCCCCTGGCGGCGTATTTTTTTAAGAAAATCAAGCTGCGGCTGCGGCAGCCGGCAATCCGTATTATCTCCCTTATTGAATGAGGCAATCGATTCGCCCTCTTCACCTTCCCACCTGCCGTCGATTCCCATGATCGCAATACATGCGTCTGCAGCAGCGGCACCACCGGTGGTCCAGTCAATCGGGTTCTCATTCTTCCTGTAAGGCAGCTGACCGTATTTATACTCAATGGTTGTGCCAACACTCACCGCGGAAGCAAGTCCGTCAAGGAAGTTGACCGTGTTTCCCGATATCCCGTAATAGTTGGCCATCAGTACATCTGCATTGGCAGCCATCGGACCGGTCACAAACAGATTTTTTATCTCCCGGTCAAGCGGCAGCACACCATCATTCTTTACCAGCACGATAGACTTTTGGGCAACCTCCCTGGCCAGTGACACGTGCTGTTCTGATCCGACTACTTCTCCAGTAATGTCACTGAAAGGTATCTCATCGGCCGGATCGAAAAGACCAAGTCTGAATTTGGTTTTGGTCAGCTGGATCAATGCCTCATCGATCTCTGCTTCGGATAAGAGTCCTTCACGCACTGCCTCATCGAGATGGCGAAAGGTAGTTCCGCAATTTAGGTTCATCCCGGCCTTGATTGCCATGGAGGCGGCTGATTGCGGACTGTCGGTGAGTTGGTGATCTCGCCAGATATCTTTGACTGCACCACAGTCTGAGACAAAATAGCCGTCAAATCCCCACTTTCTCCTTAACACCTCTGTCATGAGGTAGGGACTTGCACTGCAGGATTCACCGTTGGTGCGGTTATATGCACCCATCACACCTTCCACTCCGGCCTCTGTGACCAGTGCCTCGAATGCCGGCATATAGGTTTCCCAAAGGTCCTTCTCCGAAACCACTGCGTTGAATTCATGGCGCAATGCTTCAGGACCCGAATGCACCACGTAATGCTTTGCACAGGCTGCTGCTTTCAGGTAGTCCGGGTCATCTCCCTGGATTCCGCGTACAAAGGCAACACCGATCCTGGAAGTCAGGTAAGGATCCTCTCCATAGGTCTCCTGCCCCCTGCCCCAGCGTGGGTCACGGAAGAGGTTGACATTCGGTGACCAGAAGGTCAGACCTGCATATTTCGAGCGGTTCCCATTTGCAATGGCCACATTGAACTTGGCTCTTGCTTCATCAGAGATCGCCGTTGAGACACGATAGATCAGGTCTTCATCGAATGTGGCTCCCAATGCGATCGCCTGCGGAAACACTGTCGCCCTGCCATTTCGGGCAACTCCATGCAAACACTCATTCCACCATCCATACTGGGGGACATTTAACCGGGGGATGGCAGGGGCCTGGTCCATGAGCTGTCCGATCTTCTCTTCAAGGGTCATTGCCTCCACAAGTGCCTCTGCCCGATCCTCAATGGAGAGCGTATTGTCCAGCCATAAAAATTCAGGGTCCTGGGCAAATGAAATGCCAGGGACCAATACCAGGGCAATTACAATTGAAATAATGCCTTTTGTCATGAATCCGAATACTTTTCTGCCACTTTGTTTCATTGGGTTGTTTGGTTTTGTTTGAGTTTGATGCCTGCACTGCTATCGGTGAATGCATAGCTTAACGTAAATTGTACGCACAGACAAATATAGTACAATCGGTAAAAAAAAAGGTAAACTCCGGCATATTTCACTTTTACCACGCAGCCCGTTTCTGAATACATATTTGAAAACCAGGGCATCAGGATAAGCAGGAAACTGATGTAACACCAATTCTATACCTGTGATTTTACTTGCACCCCGGGTATACCAAATTTGATCAGGTTGACTGCTTCCTTCTACCCGCAATAAAAATAACAAGTAAATAGGCCGATGCGCCTCCTGCAATACCAAATACAATCGGATCCAATCCCATCGGAAGGTCATCTGCAAAAGGGATCAGTCCCAATGCAAGCGCTCCGCCGGTCACCATAGAAAACAGGGCTGCCACCGGGTTAGGTCGCTTATGTACCAGCGCAGCAACCACCGGGATAAACATTCCGGCTACCATAAATGCATAGGAATGCAGCATCAGCTCAAGTACATTTTCCATGGACATCGCAAGCACCAGTGCCGTAGCCCCGATCGTAAAAGTCAGCACCTGTGAATAGCGTAAACTGTTGACCGACTCATGTTTCCGGATTACATCTGTGAGAATGTTTCCCGAAGATGCCATCATGCAGCTGTCGGCCGTCGACATGATCGCAGAAAAATATGCGGAGATCACCAGTCCGAGCAACCCTACGGGCAGCACCGTTTTCAGCAGCAGCGGAAGTCCCATCTCCGGATCGATATTGGCAATGGTATAACCGGTGATCACTCCCTGGTCGAGTGCCACCCTGGCAAACATTCCCAGCAAAGCACCGATGAAGGCCATGAGCGGATACTCAAAAAGTCCGGCAATAAACCATGCTTTCCTCGCAGTCTTCGTATCCCGGGCAGCATAGATCCGCTGGTAGAGGGTCATCCCCACAAACCAGATCGGGATGATGGTAAATGCCCAGTTGACCAGCTGTTGCCAGCTTACATTGTTCAGTTTGAGGAAGGCAGGCGCCAGTGTCTCCCTGATGGCCTCCATCCCCCCTATGCTATGATATGCAAAAGGCAAACCGATCAGCGTCAGTCCGCCCATCAGGATGATCCACTGAATCGTATCGGTATAAATCACTGCCTTGATACCGCCGAACACGGTATACACTACCGTGATCTCCCCCATCACCAATAGTGCCTGGTCGAGGGTGAGCCCCTCAAAGGTGGAGGAGGCCAGCTTGGCACCGGCCAGGATCTGTGAACTGGTAAATCCAAGGTAGCCAATGGCGGAAATCACCCCGGCAATAAGCGCTACTCGACGGTCGAAAATATATTCAAGGAATTGCGGAAAGGAGTAAAAATTTCGTTCCCTCGCCACCTTTGAAACCAACGGGATCAGGAAGATACCACTCATCCATGCACCCACCAATCCGGTAAAAAGCAGCCAGCTGCCCGACACTCCCATGACAAAACCAAGTCCGCCCAGTCCGATCGAAAATCCGCCTCCCACATCAGTTGCCACAACAGACAGACCGATATGCAGACTGCTCATTTTTCGTCCACCGACAAAATACTCATCGATGTCTTTGTTCTTTTTAAAAAAGTAAAACCCTACCCCGAGAATGACCATGAGGTAGAGGCAGATGATGAGTATATCAATTATATGCATATCTACTTATGTTCTGGCATACAGTAACGGGAACCGTCACCATGCACCACGAGTTCTTTATCAAGTAGTGAATTCAACACACGCTGACCATGATTTGCAGATAACCCAAGTCGCATTATGATTTGCCCGAATTTCATCTGTCCACGTTCCTTAAACAACTTCAGCATCTTCCTTTCATAAGGATCCAACTCCTTTTCCAGATTTTGTTGACTCATAATATGTAACGTTCCTTTTTCTTTTTTTTTGAAACCTCGAGGGACCTGCATCCCGGAAAAACCTGTCCGGAAATGCAATGCCCGGGGTATGATCTCCCCAGGTCTCCTTCAAATATATTTATATGTGTTTATACAATACATTCATGCTCTCAATGTTCCCGGCAATATTGGTATTGTTGATCAGGGTCCCTGAAAAAGAGTAACCACTGCCAAGGAAAGTCTTGTTCATCGGTATCGAATTCAATCTTGCGATCGTGTACAATGTACGAATCCCTTCGCCTGCCATGATCTCCTCCATATGCGCCAGTAGTCGTCTTGACAATTTCCTTCCCCGTGCTTCAGGCAAAGTCGCAAAATCAGTCATCTCGGAATTCTGTGCCTCCCGGTCCATCTCCGCTGAGGAAAGTGCAATCAGTTTACTCCCGTCACGCACTCCGAAATACCTGATGTTTTCATTCATGGTCTTCTCAATGTACCCGGGATCATGAATCGGGAAGGGATAACTTTTAAATACCTCCCTGTAGACAGCTGAGATCTCCTCAGCATGCGCGGGTTCCATCTCGAGTACATCCTCCTTCCCTTTGTCAGTCTGCTCCTCATCGGGATCGATTTCGTGAATCAAATTGCTTAACTCCGCAAGTTTTTCACGTTCGATACCCAGTAACCGGTCTGAGTTCAGGAACTTTGACATGAAGCTCACCCCAACCTTACCATTGTAGAACCGGGGGATATGGGCCTCCATGATGTATCCATCAGCATTGAACAAAGGCGCTGCCCATGCAGGAACCTTGCAGAAGATCTTGGTATAACCTTCATCCCTGGCAAGCTTGTTCAACAGGAGGGTCACCTGGTCGATGTCCTGCTCATCCAGCTTGATCAGGTAGACCCTTTTATTGTGCTCCCCATGTTGTATGATAGTATTTCTTCCAATGATCTCAATCCTGTCCTGCATTGTCATCCCTTCTTTGTAATCTTTCGTTATTCTCCGGAACCAGCGAGATCGTATCGTTCTCATCCTGGAGAAGCATTTCGATCCCTATGGCATCGGACTCATTCCCCTCACCCAATTCCAGGTCAAGGTTGCAGCTTTCACAATCCCTGTCACAAAATTTTGCCTCATAACTATCGGGTTCCTTGTAGGTAGTGATCACCCCTTCATAGTTCCTGAGCACCACGCGATTGGTCGACCACGAGATGATGTAATTGGGCATCACCGGAATCTTCCCACCTCCGCCAGGTGCATCGATCACGTAAGTGGGACGAGCAAACCCGCTGGTATGTCCGACAAGGCTCTCCATGATCTCGATCCCTTTACCGATGGGTGTCCTGAAATGCGAAAGTCCCTCGGAAAGATCACACTGGTACAGGTAATACGGACGTACACGGTTCCTTACCAGTTTATGAAGCAGCGACTTCATGATACGCGGACAATCATTCACGTCGGCAAGAAGCACCGACTGGTTGCCCAGCGGGAATCCACCATCTGCCAGCCTGGCCAGTGCCTCTTTCGATGAGGTCGTGATCTCACGTGGATGGTTGAAATGGGTGTTGATCCATACCGGCTGGTATTTCTTTAAGATCGAGATCAACTCGTCGGTGATCCGGTAAGGCAGCACTACCGGCATCCTCGTTCCAATACGAATAACCTCCACATGCTCAATGCTACTGATCTCCGACAGCAACCAGTCAATCTTTTCATCCGGAAGCATGAACGGATCTCCGCCCGAAAGCAACACATCACGCACTTGCGGTGTCTTCCGGATATACTCAATCCCCTTCCTCAACTGGTCTTTCGTGGGCACGAAATCCACATCCCCCACCTTCCGCTTCCGGGTACAGTGCCGGCAGTACATGGAACATATATTGCTCACATGAAACAGCACCCTGTCGGGATAACGGTGTGTAATTCCTTCAACCGGACTGTCATGATCCTCTGCAAGCGGGTCGGAGAGTTCCGACGGCTGTGTGATCAGCTCCTCGATTCCTCCAAATGCCTGTTTGAATACAGGATCGTTCCTGAAGTTCTCAGGATCGATCAGTGACAGGTAATACGGCGTGATGGAAAGGGGAAACCTATCAAAGGTCTTCTCAAGGTCTTTTCTCTCTTTGCCTTTGAAATTGATCCCTGTAATGGTTTCAAACTGGTCGAGCGATTTGATCGCATGTTTTAACTGCCACTTCCAGTTTCTCCAGTTCGATATGTTTTTATTGTTGTCAATTCGTTTCGCAATTTCCTGCTGCGCCTCGTCAAATATCATCCAGTCTGAATTTTAATTCTAGAGGAACAAAATTAACAATTATTGCCGATTTCCCCATATTTATTTGCCATTCAGGGGGTCACACCGGAACCGCAGCCCTGATGGAAAACACAGGAGCAGAAAGGGGCCCAGGGCTTCTCACCATGGGAAGAGATCACCACAAGGAATTCGTCTTTTTCCCCTTAAAATGGCGTTCAAACCCCGTTTCGCTACCCTGTTTTGCATCTAAATTTCATACCTTGCGGATATATCCATGTAACGATGCCTAAAATGCGAATACCCCTCATTCTGATCACCTGGCTGTTCCTGTCTTTCACGGCATGCAAGGACCAGGGAACCGAGCAACCTAAACCCAACATCGTTTGGATCACCTCGGAAGACAATTCCATACATTACATGAATTTGTATGCTGAAGGGGGCGCCCCCACCCCGCACATCGCTTCGCTGGCAGAAAACGGGTTGCTTTTCACACATGCCTTTTCCAATGCGCCCGTCTGCAGTGCCGCCAGGTCAGCACTGATCTCCGGATGCTACGGTCCGCGTATCGGCTCCAACTATCACCGAAAGATCAGGATCGCCCCTATGCCGGGTAACCTGGAGATGTTCCCGGCATACCTGCGCCGCGCAGGTTACTATACCACCAACAATGCCAAGGAGGATTACAACCTCATCAAGGGTGACAGTGTATGGGACGAATCATCCAACCAGGCCAGCTGGAAGAACAGGAACAATGAACAACCATTCTTTCACGTATATAACATCCATACCACCCATGAAAGCAGGCTTCATTTTTCGCAGGAGGAGATGCAGCATTACCAAACCATGACCGATACGGCCTCATTTGAGGTCATGCCTGTCCATCCCGATACGGACCTGTTCAGGTACACAGGTGCATATTACCGAGATAAGATCATGCAAATGGACAGCATCGTCGGTAAAGTGGTGAATGAGATCCGGGAAGCCGGACTGATGGACAATACATTCATCTTCTACTTCGGAGACCATGGCGGCGTTCTCCCCGGAAGCAAGGGTTATCTATATGAGACCGGACTGCATGTCCCGCTGGTGATCCATGTTCCGGATAGATACAAAGAATTGGTGGATCTCAAAGCCGGATCCCAACCTGGCGGGTTTGTCAGTTTTGTCGACTTCGCACCCTCTGTCCTCTCACTCGCCGGAGTGGAAATTCCGGAAGAGATGGACGGCAAGCCCTTCCTCGGAAAAGATATTTCCAGCGAGGAGTTGGATGACCGGGAGGTAACTTTTGGATACGCCGACAGGTTCGATGAGAAATACGACATGGTACGATCATGCAGAATAGGACCCTACAAATACATCAGGAGTTACCAACCCTTCAATTTCGACGGACTCATGAACAATTACAGGTACCTCCAGCTCGCATACCGGCAATGGAACGAGCTTTTTAGGAAAGGAGAGCTCGATCCGGTTCAATCACGTTTTTTTAAGACAAGGCCGGCCGAGATGCTATTCAACGTGGAGGAGGATCCATACGAAACCACAGATCTGTCGGGCGATCCGGGCCATGCCATAGTGCTCGAAGAATTGCGCGACAGTCTCAGGAACTGGGTAACCGGGATGCCCGACCTCTCTTTTTATCCCGAACATTACCTGGTAAATCGTGCATTGGACAACCCTGTCGCGTTTGGCAGAGACCACCTGGAAGATATCAGCCGTTACGTGGAGATCGCAGATCTTCAGCTGGCCGGTTTTCATTCAGCAAAAGAAAAAATTCTCCTCGCCCTGGATGCAAAGGATCCTTGGGCAAGGTACTGGGCCCTGGTCGTGTGCTGCAGCTATGCTGAAGTGGACAGCGACCTGGTCGCACGGGTAAAAGAAATTGCTTCCGCTGACCCGGAACCTGTCAACCGGACAAGGGCTGCCGAATACATGGGTATTACCGGGATCGCCCATCCCGGGACGACCATGTCCAGGGCACTGTATGCCACCACCAGCCCTGCCGAAGCATTGCTGATCCTGAATGCCATCGTATTGATGCACGACGGACCCCGTAATTATGAGATCCCGGTCGATCCGCATTTGATCCCCGAAACCATCCGGGACCACGGTGAGGTCAGACGAAGACTGAAATATTTAACCGCACAGCACTATTAAGAAAGAGATATGCGCGTTTAATATGCTAATACCGGCTCTTCACGCCTTTTCTGTGCTTTTTCTTTTGTTTACCCGGGGTGTATGCTGAATGTTTACCGGCCACGGACGCATCCTTTCTGGCACGTTTGCCCTGGTATTCAGGCTTCGCGGCACTTCTCTCCCCCTGGCCATCGCCGTTGGAAAGTTCAACCTTCACCTTCGATCCTTCATGTTTGATGTTCCGGCTGAAGGATTGCATTATAAGGTCTGCAAATCGTGCTTCCACCTCGAAAAAGGAAAATCCCTTCATGATGTCGATCTTCCCGACATTCAGTTCCCTGTTGTTCGTTGTATCGAGCATCAGTCCGATCAACCGGGGCGGTGTTATGTTGTTCTTGCTTCCCAGGTTGATGTAGAAACGTACAAATTCAGAATTGCCTGCCCTCTCCTTCCTGGCGGAACCATCGTCGCGCAGATCACTCCTGTTGCTCCTTTTTTCCTTCCTGCCTGCTCCGGAAGGAACATCTGAACGCATTTCGCGGCCGCTACTGGCCGGACGCACATTCAGGTCTGCCGAGTTCTTGTAATAGGCAAGGAAACGGTTGAATTCAACGGATACAAATTTTTTGATAATATCTTCCTTGCTGAGCCCCTCCAGTTGCTGATAGATTTCCGGAAGGAACTGGTCGATCTGACTGTCGGCCACTTCAACACCTTCCATGTTCTGTACCATGTTGAATAACTGCTTTTTGCAGATCTCCTCCCCTCCCGGGATCCTGGCATGGTTGAACTTCTTTTTGGTGATCTTTTCGAGCTGCCTGACTTTCCCGGTCTCTTTCGTATGAAGGATCGAGATGGAGATGCCCTTCTTTCCTGCCCTGCCGGTCCGTCCACTTCGATGGATATAAGCCTCCAGTTCATCCGGCATGTTGTAATTGATCACATGGGTCAGGTCATTCACATCCAGTCCGCGTGCCGCCACATCCGTGGCAACAAGCATCTGCAGCTGTCTTTTGCGGAACCTGTTCATCACGTAGTCACGCTGTGCCTGGGAGAGATCCCCGTGCAGCGCATCCGCATTGTAGCCGTCATTCATCAGCTTGTCCGCCACCTCTTTTGTCTCCCGACGGGTACGGCAAAATACGATCCCGTAAATATCAGGATGCATATCAGCAATACGTTTCAGCACCTGGTAACGATGCTTTGCATGAGACACATAATAATCGTGCTCAACGTCATCTGCACCAGCATTCATGGTCCCGACCGATATCTCGACCGGTTCGTGCATATATTGTCCGCTCATTCTGCGTATCTCCGCCGGCATTGTGGCCGAGAACAACAGGGTCTGTTTATCTGCAGGTGTCGTACTTAATATGGCATCCAGCTCCTCCCTGAAACCCATCTGCAGCATCTCGTCAGCCTCATCAAGTACCAGCCATCGGATCTGGTCGATCCTGAGCACTCCGCGGCCAATGAGGTCACGCATCCTTCCCGGGGTTCCCACAACGATCTGCGCCCCTCTTCTCAACTGGCGGATCTGACCATCGATGGCAGCGCCTCCATACACCGGGACAACATTGAATCCTTTGACATGCCTGGAAAAATCCTGCAGGTCACCGGCGATCTGCATACACAGTTCGCGGGTCGGACTGAGGATCATCGCCTGTACAGATTTCTCCTCCAGGTTTACCTGCTGTATGAGCGGCAGTCCGAATGCAGCAGTCTTCCCCGTACCTGTCTGCGCAAGCGCAATCAGGTCCTTCCTGCTGTCGTTAATAATGGGGATCACCTCCGACTGAATAGGTGTGGGTGCCGTAAAACCGAGTTCGGCCACAGCTTTTTGAATGGGAGCTGAAAGCCCCATTTCACTGAAATTTTTCATTTTTTGTTCTTTTGTTCCAACCTTATTTCCAGCGCATTTACCCTGTCCATGAACCCGTTCCATACGCATCATGGATAAAGCGCATCCTGCACTGTCAAATAGAAATTGAAATATTGTTTTTATATACCGATCCGAAAAGGTAGCTGGAGACAAAAATCATCGGATTTTACCCCGTGGCCGGGAACGCATTCGCGGTATACAAAAACTCGGGTCGCCTTCTTCCTCTTTGTTTCGAGCCGCAAAGGTAGGAATCTTTTTCAAATAACAACTATTTACCGGGGACAGACAGCAAAACATGCTTCCCTTCAGCGCAATAAACAACCATTATTATCTATCATAATGGCAATTATCCATGTTGTTTGCGCCATTTTGACAGCCTTTTATTTAAATCCGCGCCTGGAATGGCTTCCCCAGGTGGATTTCTTCATCAGCTTATCGAAGTTCCCCTTGATATTCATAACGAGTACCAGGGGATGATAGAAGAATGGTTCAAGGAAAGCTGTAAAGATGAGTTTCAGGACATCCCTGCGTTTTTCATATTTGTGAAAGGTGATCTCTTCGAACAGCACCGACCATATGGAAAGTGAAACTGCAAAAAAGTATACAAAGCCCAGGAGCAGCAGGAAAAAAGGAACATTGAGTCGCCCCATGATGGCCAGGGTTGCGAACCACAGGATCCCGATGAATTCCACGATGGGTGCCAGCCATTCAAAAAACAACCAGTATGGGTACCCCATGAGGCCGAGTTTCCCATACTTCCTGTTCAGGAACAATTTTCTGTGGGTATAAAGGGTTTCAATGGTTCCGCGTGTCCACCTGCTGCGCTGCCTTGCAAGGTCTTTGATGGTGGAAGGCACCTCGGTCCAGCAAAGTGGATCGGGAATATACTCCACCTGGTAATCGATATTTCGTTCGGCCATGTAGCGCCTGATGCGAACCACCAGTTCCATATCTTCCCCCACTGTCTTTGTGTTGTATCCACCCGCCTGGATCACCACCTCCCGGTCGAACATCCCCAATGCTCCCGAGATCAGGAGTAGTCCGTCCAGCTCACTCCAGGCCATCCGCCCCATCAGGAATGCACGTGTATATTCCATGACCTGTGCCCTGGGGAGCCATTTCCCGGGCAGATGAATCTTCTTGATATGCCCACCTGTAACCTCGCATGAATTTGCGATCCTGATCACACCCCCGGCTCCGATCACCTTTTTCTCCTTTTGCTCCAGGAATGGCTTAACCAGTTTAAGCAGGGCATCCTGCTCCATGATCGAATCTGCATCGATACTGACAACCAGTTCATTCTTGGTGACATTCAATCCTGCATTCAGCGCATCAGCTTTACCCCCGTTGCGTTTGTCTACCACCATTAGCTTTTTGAAAGACCTGTTTTTCGACTTATACACTCCCCTGATACGTTCACACGGAAGCCTGTAATCGAAATAATAGTTCACCTTCTCCAGTTCATACGTCTCTTTGATCTTTTCCATGGTATCATCTGTGCTGCCATCATTCACCACAACGATCTCAAAGTTGTTGTAATAGAGTGAGAGCAGCGTCCGGATATTATCCACGATCGTGGCACTCTCATTGTAAGCCGGGGCGATTACGGAAAGCGTTGGTGCAATGGGTGAGGTAATGATCGCGTTGTAATCGACATAGCTGTTCTTCCTGAGGTATTTCCTGAGGGATATTGCCGAGAAGATCATCAGCAACAGGTAGGCGCTGAAGATGATCACTGTAAGGATAAATACAGCATTATTGACAAGCAGACCCAGTATTTCCCAGAATTCTCTCATCAGTATATTCTTCCATCCAGTACATGCCGGATGATGATCTGGTAATTTTTATAATCAGTTTTCTTTTTCATGAGTTTGATCAGCCTTGCAATACCAGGCTCATCCATGTTCTCCATGGCTTTGGTGGCAAGGATCTGCAGCTGGACATCATCTTCCGAATCGAGCACCCCATTCATAAATTCCAGGTATGCCTCATCCGGAATCCTGCCAAATGCTGTCAGAATATCCAGCCGGTTCCTGTAGGACTCTTCTGCGTACCTTTTCTGTAAAGCAGGCAGCGCCTCTTTAACACCAAGTTCACCGCAAGTCTTGATGGCACGGTTACGCACATTCTCATCCTCATGTTCCAACAGTCTTAACACTTCACCCAAAGCATCCTTTTGCTTGAACCAGGCAACCATCTGCAGACTAAAGATCAGGATGGTCAGGTTTTCGCTGTCAAACCATTGCTTGAAATCCGGTACATTCAGATTATGTTGTTCAAGCAGCTCATGCAGGGTGATCTGCTCCCATTTCGCAAGCGGCTTCTCAAGCAGGTCAAGGAAAGTATAGGGATTTTCGTCCGACAGGCGCACAAGGGCAATTTGTGCCTCCATGCGAAGGATCTGGTTGGATGAGTTCAGACATTTGAGGATTTGATCATTCGCACTCCTGATATCCATAAAAGCCAACTCCCTGAAACCTTTCACGTTCTCATGCCATTTGCGGCTGTATGCCTTTTTCAGTGAGTCCTTTTTCAGGCCCACATCAAGGTAGAGATTTCTCAGGTCCTGTTTCGCTTTCCCCTGCATATTCACACTCAGCTCCATGATCTGTTTGATAAGGATCTGGCGTTTGAAATCACTGGAGGCAATTCTTGCGATCTTCCTGAATACATCATTCCGGTTCTCTTCTTCAAACAGGTAATCGATCAACAGTTGCTGATATTGCTCATTCAGCTCCTGTGTCAGCTCCTCTACTTTTTGCATACGTGACCTGTTCAGCAAGATAAAAATCGTCAGAACGATCAGTGTGATGATGGAATAGATGATCACCACATAGAGCACCGTGATGAGGGCAGGTGACTTTTCAAAGGTGTTGAAAATGCGCTCAAACCTGCTGATATCAACGACAGGGGACGCTTCACTCACCTCCGATGTGGCGACACTGTCCTGCGCTTCAGCGATCTGTGCCTCAACATCCTCAGCTCCGGACAGGGGAATCGATACCAGCACCAATAGGGCCAGGATAAAACGGTGCGCTATGTGACGATCTGTTTTCAATTCCTGTTGATCTTATAATAGACTCCGGCCTGGAAGCTGAATCGATGCCGGTATTCCATTTCACGGTACTCCTCGTATTGATAACCCGCTCCCGCACTGATCCGCACCCTTCCCGTCAATTGCTTCATCAGGGCCACCCGCAGGGAAAGGGCATTCAACCTTTGTAATTCTGCGATGCTGGTGTAGGGCTCATCGGGAGACGTACCATATCCGGCGGTCAGTGAAATGTAATTGAATTTGTTAGCCAGGTAGCGTCTCACCGTAAGGTAACTTGAGAGAGAGATCCCGTAATCCTTGTTGAATATATAGTTCTTCAGTTCAAGCCAGTAATTTCCAAGATATTTCTCTGCACCTATCGCATAAAACAAGTAGTGACGGTCAAAGTAGAAATACCGGGCGCCGCCAGACACTGCCCATCCGGCAGGCAAAACCTGCCAGAAATGAAGGATTGCCCTGTGGCGTGGAAGGTAGGTCCCTGTTCCGATCCCGTATCCTGCCAGCAGGTAGTTTGTTTCAGTGATGTTCAGATATGCATCGGCATTCAGCTGGAAGGCTGAAGTTGCTAGAAACCCCGAGGCTTCATCCACAAAATGACCCGTGCTGAAGGAGGGTGAGATCGTTCCCCTGGAAATGGGATAATTCCCACCAAGTGTAACCATGTGCCATCTGCGCAGGTAGGGTTGCTGAAAATGGTCATACAGGTAGCGACCAAAAATTTCGGGGTATTCCGACTGGAGATATATGTCAGTCCGCAGCGACCGGGCCTTTTCGTTCCCTGGATCTTCTGCAAGTAGCTGCCTCAGCCCTTGCAGTGCCCCGGAAATATCACCAAGCTTATAGCTGGCAAGTGCTTTCAGATAGAGCAATTGATTGTTTAGCGGATCGTGTTCCAGGGCCTCCCTTGTTGCTTCAAGTAACTCCTCCCAACTGTTGCTCCAGAAAAGCAGTGAACATTTTGCAAGGTGTGCATCCATATGATCCGGTTCCAGTGCGAGTACCGGCTCAAGCAATGACAAT
Organism: uncultured Bacteroidota bacterium; assembly: GCA_937129385.1. Taxonomy (GTDB): domain Bacteria; phylum Bacteroidota; class Bacteroidia; order Bacteroidales; genus M55B112. The sequence continues at coordinate 26,780 of CAKZNC010000218.1, read as the reverse complement.
CCCATGTCATATTGTGATTCCCTTCCGTGGATCAGGGCCAGGTAAACCTGTACATCTGTATATCCGGGATATTCCCCAAGGATCTCGTATCCAAGATCTATTGCTTCACCGGGTTTGCCGGTTTCAGCAAGCGTTTTCATCTGATCATACTGTAATTCCGGATCATTGGTTTGTCCGTTCAAAGAAAAAGTGAGACCGCAACCCAGCATAAGGAGGATGGAGTATATCTTCATGACGTATTGCAGCTTAATCCGGAATTTGAAGTAACTCAATTGCTTTTCTTAATTCTCCCGGATCGAAAGGCTTGGTAATATATGCATCTGCTCCCAGTTCCATGGCGTGCTTGCGGGTATCTTCCAGATTGATGTTCGTTACGATGATCACCGGGATCTTTCGCTCAAAATTTTTCCTGACATATTCGACAAGTTCCAACCCGTTGTTATAAGGCATGTTGATGTCGGTAAGAATCAGATCAACATTGTCTTCCTTTATGTGGCTGATACCTTCATCCCCGTCCTTCGCCAGGATCACATCAAAATCCATCTTTTTTAGTGCAGCTTCCAACACTTTTTGAGTGAGTTTATTATCTTCACATACAAGCACTTTCTGTTTTTCAGTCATCAGAGTTCAAATATTTCCCGTTGAAAAATGGTACGAGATGAGTGCCATTCCTGCTCCGGAAAGGACCTCTGTATCTGGTCCTTTAAATTATAACATCAAATGTAGAATAATGTTAGGTGATTTCGATGTAAATAATGCATTATTACAGGAACGGATTATATCCATGAACAAAGGTGATACAGAAGACAACCAATCGACAGGCTTCCAGCGAAGCTCTACGCTGAATTTTTATCAAAATGTTCCGTCATTTTTCATAATGCGAAAGCGGCTTTACAAAAGCGCCTTCATATCCTTTGTCCTTTACAAGAGGAAGTACTTCTATGGCTTCATTGATACTCTCAAACACACCAAAGACATACCTGTGGAATCCGTCCCTCCCAACGAATTGCCTGACATTCAAATCCTTGAAATAAGACGGATCAACCGGGTTACGTAGAGCAATGATCTGGATCGTATACTGGAGCTTTTCCGCCTTATCTCCCATTGTCCGCTTCCGGATGGTATGCTCAAAATCACGTTTTTCCGTCACATAGGCATTGGGAAAACCATTGTCGAGCACCATATTGAGAGCTTCCTGGGCCTGGCTTCGGTCATCATACTTCCCCAGGGTATACATCATGGACTCATCTGTTGATACCAGGGATACCGGTTGTCCCAGGATCTCACCCGGCATGGTATCGATCATCTGCTTGCTCTCGGTGAGCAACACAGAATAGACCTTGTCGTTATCCGGGACCAGGTGCCTGGGGACAAATACCTCGGCCAGTCTGACCTGTCGAGTTGCCATATTCGAGATCCGGATAGAAACATTCCGGTTCAGCAGTCTTCCCTCAGGGGCATCGGATCCGTCTTCATACTTGTTGATGGCGACAGGATCTTCTTCACCAGCAGCAAGCAGGATGATACGCTCACTTTCAATCCCCCGCTGAACAAGGTAATTCTTTACACTTTGTGCCCTTTTCTCCGACAAGATGCGATTGTATCTTGCCGATCCCCGTGAGTCGGTATGACCTGTAAGTTCAATCTCGACAGAGGGATTTTGTTTCATCATGGCATAGATCCGTTCTGCCTCCCTGATGGCTTCATTATCCAGGATGGATTCGTTATAGCTAAACAGGATATTGTTCATGATATAGTAGTATTCGGACAGCCGTCTGTTTCCTTCGGAGGAGGTATTGACGACAGTCTGGGCGATGGCTCCTTCGCTTTCACCATCAGGACCTTCCTTCAACACAGCATATAATTGAGTAGGTTCAGATTCATTCCCCTCCCTTTTTGCCAGGTACCCCCGGGTGCCTTGCCAGCCAGGATTATAAAACAGGTCATCCATGGTGGTGGAAATCGGATACCCCAGGTTTTGAGGAACAGTGAAATACCCCTCCTCATCAATCCGGGTATGAAAAACATCATATCCCCCCATGGTCTTCATACCTTCCGAGCTGAAATAGAGTACGGAATCATTCTGAGAAATAAACGGTGTCTCTTCGTTATAATATGTATTTATTCCAAATCCCAGGTTTTCGGGTTCCATCCATGTACCGTCCTCTGCCCGTCGAGAACGGTAGATGTCCAGTCCACCCCATCCATCGGGCCTGTTGCTTGTAAAATACAGAAGCTCCCCATCCGCACTGATGCTGGCATGTGTCTCCAGGTAACGTGAATTGATCTCCTTTCCCAGCGGCACTGCCGGAGACCAGCGTCTCCCGTCTTTTTTACTCACAAACAGATCAGCAGTCATGTAATCCCTGTAGACCAGGAACAGTTCGTCTCCCTTGAATGATACAGATACCGGGAAGAACATTCCCTCAACCTGAAGTTCTGAATCAATGATTCTCGGCTTTGACCATTTGTCACCCTCCCGCGAAGTCATGGCAATGGAACTTCCATCAGGCTTTTCTATGCTGAATATAAGCAGCGAATCATTGCCGGAGACAACCGGATGACTGACCGGGAAATTCCTGTATTTGATCTCATCCAGCTCTTTAAAATAGAGATCCCGGGAATTTTTCACCATGCTTTTGGCAAGTTCACAGGATTTGATTTGTCGCTTCACATATTCGATCTCAGCAAATTGCATGTAATCGATTTTTTCCCTGTACGACTGGTAAGCCTCAATCGCTTTGTCGAACATCTCAGTACTGTGGTAGGCACGTCCCAGCATGAACCAGGCAAGCAATGGAGCTTTGCGCTCTTTATATGATCCTTCGCGATAGTCCTCCGTCACCTCTTTGACGGCATTTTGCAGATGTGGTATGGCAAGTTCCAACCCTTTGCCCGCCTCAATATAACTATGTCCCAGCAGGTAATGAACGTTGCTGTTCCCCGGATCGATATCAAGCAACTCCTGGTAGTAATTGATCGCTTCATCATATTCCTCCAGCAGGTAATAATATTCTGCATCACGAAAAAGTCTTTTGATGGCCCGGGTATCCTGGCAATATGCTGGTACAGCTGTCACAACCTGAAGCGCAACAATAAGAAATAAGAGGTTCCTTAGTTTCATGTGATTTAATTTTATTAAAGGCTATTCAGTGCCGTATGATGTTGTAAAGCTTTCTGCTGTCAAGGTGATTTTTTCGATTCAGCTGATAAATGTAAAGCAATGATCACTGGCAGTCAATATGCTGCGGCCCGATGCAACTAAAAACAATTTAACCCTACATGCCGACCTGAAATAGTTGTACAATCCTGGACCCGGATGCTTACACTTCGACGACCAGAATGCCTACATTAAACGAATCAGTTTTTATTTTTCCCTTTTCAGCTTACCTTTATACAAACAATCAAACCCTGAATCATGAAAAAATACATTTTCCTTGCACTTGCAGTCATTTTTACAGCATGCAATGACGCAACAGACAAATCATCTTCGAGCACGGCAGAACCTGCAGACACACCTGCCGACTATTTCCTTGGATCCTGGGCCCTGGATCTGGATTACGAAAACAACACTGCCGGATGGCTGAACATCAGCAAGGAAAACGATTACCTGGATGCAGAACTGCTCTGGCGCTGGGGCAGTGTCACACCGGTCGAATTTGCTTTTTACACAGACGGCCAGTTTTTTGTTACCCGTGGCCGAAATATCGTACGCGAAAAGGACGCTGAAGGCAATGCTGCCAAAACCCACCATGCCATCAACTGGCTGAACATCGTGAAAACCGGTGATGACAAGATCGGCGGGATTGCTTACTTCCCTTCAGCAAGCGGACTGAAAATGGAAAAGGTAAACTTTAGTGGTAAAAGAATCCCGGAAGCTACTGAAAAACCTGATCTTTCCACGGTTGATTTTGGCGATCCTGTTTCTCTTATCAGTGAGAACAGTCTGGATGGATGGGTTTTGCTTGAAAAGGGAGCTGTGAACGGATGGAGCGTTACGGATGGTGTGCTGCGTAACGACCCGGTGCAAAATAAAGAAGGAGAGCACATCCATTATGGCAACCTGAAGACCACGGAGGAATACGAAGATTTCCGGTTAACCCTCGAGGTCAATGTACCTGAAGGAAGCAATAGCGGAATTTACCTGCGGGGAATCTATGAGGTACAGGTTTCCGACAGTTATGGAAAAGAGACTGATTCCCACAACATGGGAGCATTGTACAGCCGGATAGAACCGTCGGTGAGTGCTGAAAAACCCGCCGGCAGCTGGCAGGACCTGGACATCACTTTGTACGACAGGTATCTGACAGTCATCCTGAATGGAATACCGATTATTGAAAATCAGCCGGTCAGGGGAGTGACAGGTGGTGCCATCACAGCCGATGAGTTTGCTCCGGGCCCCATTTACCTGCAGGGTGACCACGGTGCTGTTGCTTACCGGAACATAGAACTTACACCAATCGTAAAATGACCTTCGAAGAATTTAAAGAATTGTGTGATAAAACTGATTCGGGGGATGGGCTTTCTCCCCTGCTGCGGGCACTGTTGATCGATGCACGTGGGGATTGGGACCGGGCCCATGAGATCGCCCAGGATGATCCGTCAGCAAATGGAGCATGGGTCCACGCGTACCTCCACCGGAAAGAGGGTGACCAATGGAATGCATCCTACTGGTACAACAGGGCGGGCAGACCAAAACCCGCCTATGGACTGGATCGCGAGTGGGAAGAGATCGCCAGGTCACTGCTATAGAATGACAAAACCTGTCATTGTATGTTAGTGCATACAGGAAGGGGTAAATACAAGCCAAAAATTTTCGATAGTTATGAAGGTGGAAGTGGATCTGCTGGAAAAAAATCAGTGAAAAAAAACAGGTTCCTCGAAAAAGAAAAACAACTAGGTCCAGTCAAAAACCACCCCGATATAGTTATCTGGATCATTTTTCAAGCCATGGTAGGCTGTTGAAGCATCCGCCGGGTCCATCCTGTGCGAAAATATCGGTGCAATCTGCAACACCTCCTGGCGCATCAATTCCATGATCAGGGAGGCATTCTTCTCGATGGAATGCTTGGTGAATTCATTCCTGTGTGTGGGCAACAGGAATTCCAGCGCTCCTTTCACGGTAATGCCATCCAGCAAATGGATCTTCTGGAGAAATGGAGTCAGGTTGGTTTCATAGGCTGCACGCGGACTTCCAAGCAGGATCATCTCTCCATTGGAAGCGATGTGGTGCATCGATTCATTCACCACCGCTGATTGTCCGGTGGCATCGATCCAGGTGGAGATCATCTCACCCCCGGTGATCAGCCGCAGCATCTCGCCAATATCCTCCTTTGCAGAATGAATGGTAACACCCACCCCTGATTTTTCAGCCATATCCAGGCGTGACTGGTTGATGTCTATGCCAATGACCCTTGCTCCCTGGAATTGTGCAAACTGGGCAGCCAGGTTACCGATGGCACCCATGCCGGATACGGCGACAAAATCTCCCAGTTCGATATCCGACTTCCGCAAGGCCGTCATCGCGATCACTCCCATGTGGGTGAATGCTGCAATTGCAGGATCAAGTCCGTCAGGGACTTTCACACACACACCATGCCAACGGTCTGTCACATCAATGCGAAAAATACCTGCATGCGGACCGTATGTGAATACTACATCTCCTGCCTCGACATGTTTGACTTCAGCTCCTTTTTTCAGCACTTTCCCAACAGCCGTGTAGCCGGGGACATCCGGGATGTTGAACCAGTCTTCGATGCCGGAAACACAGGCCATCTCGGTACCCGCACTCAGGTGGGAATACATGTTCTGAATGATCACATCATGGGGACCTTCGATTCCCTGGGTAAAATTGTCTTCCCTGAGCACAATCTCCCAGGGTGCTGTAACGAAAACTTTCCGGTACTTCATCGATTGTTCTTTTCCTCAAAAATAGGAAAATGTTTGCAGATTTTCCGGGAATGACAAAAGTTGATACGTTCTTACCTGTTTTGAACAGGCCTGCCCCCGGTATCTAATTGAACCAGTCAGACAGCGCAGCCAGCAGATCGTGTGACCAGATGGGCTTGATCAGGATCTTATCGAAATAGAGCCGTGCGTCCTTATAGTCATTCTCATCCAGGTGATAGGCGGTTTGTGCTATGACCGGCATATGCGGCATCTCTTTTTTGATCTTGATCGTCGCTTCATATCCATCCATCTCAGGCATCAGGATGTCCATCAGTATAAGGTTGATCCCGGTATTGCTGATTGCATTCTCATAGGCAATTTTACCGTTTTCCGCCCATATTACCTTGACCCCGGTATCTTTCAGAATCTCCTGGAGGTAAATAAAATTGGATTCAACATCCTCCGCAATCAGGATTGTTTTGTCTGACCACTTCTGCTTTTTCTCCGGGACCTCCTCTTCCTTTTCATAAGCGCTGGCCTTCTCCTCCATCTCCTCCTGTTCATCCATCTCCTGAATCGCAACCGGGAGTTCGAACCTGAATTCAGAACCAACATTGATCTCAGATGTGGCACTCAAATCCCCACCCATCAGCTTAACAAGCTGCTTGGCAATAGTCATTCGCAGTGAAGCCAGGTCGAAGGGGGCCATCCGGTTATTGATCACTTTACGGTCGCTCGAAAAAACAATTTCCAGTCTTTCGGGTGAGATCCCGGCGCCACTGTCTTGTACAAAAAAATCGATCTTCCCGTCCTGCTTCGCATGGTACCCGAATTCGATCACCCCCTCATCTGTAAAGGTAGTTGCATTTTCAAGCAGGTTTTCAAATACCTGTTTGATCCTTTTCTTATCGCCACGCACACTTAACTGGTCATCCTTGATATTCGTCTTCAATAAAATGGCCAGGTCGCGTTTGTCCTTTTCCCGAATGATGTTGCTGTACCTGGTATGTAGATCCGCCATCAATTCATTGAGCAAAAAATCCCCCTTGTCGATGTACATGGAATTCGACTCAAGCAGGGTAATGTCTGTTACGTTATTGACCAGCTCCAGCAAATATTTTGAACTGGTCTTTATATGGTTGATGTATAACTTCTTGGAACTTTCATTAATGCCCGGATCATTCAACAATTCAATAAATCCCTGGATAGCATTCAGGGGGGTACGGATGTGATTTGAAACGTTGACCATCAGCATTGGATCTGAGGAGAATTTCTTCTTTTCCTGGTTGGACTGCCCGGACCCTTTTGGCTTGTCATCCAAATATGCGTTTACGATGAGGGCGAAGATTACCACCAGTGCAAATGCAATCAATCGTGAATAAAAATCATGATACGGTGTTGCGGTCAGCAAAACCTCTATAAATCCCAGGTCCTTGTAATAGGTTGCACCAATCAATGCGTCAATTATAAAAAACAGGAGGCTGAGAAGAATTGCGAGCAGAAAGATTTTACGTTTCAGTTTCATGGCTGGTTAAGCTAATTAGGCTCCATAAGTTACAAAAAAAATCATGCAAGTGGTATATTCATGGTGATAATCGTACCCTCTCCTACTCTTGAATCCAGGGATATTCTGCAATTCATTGCACCCAGAAGTCCTTTTGCGATGGTGAGACCGAGCCCGTTTCCCCTGTACAACATATCTTTGTTTACGATCTTTCTGAATTTCTCAAACACAGCATCAGTCAGTTCCTCCGGAATCCCGATTCCTGTATCTTCAATGATTACCCGTGCAAATTCACCATTTCGCTCCCAACGCATCTCTATTTTCCCCGTCTCTGTGAATTTCCCGGAGTTGTCAAGGATCTTTGCAATTGCCTTTTTGAGCTTGGCGGGGTCTACACGGACCTGCACACGGGAACCTGCATTATCGAATCTAAATTGAAGCTGCGGATTCCGCGCTTTGAATTGCCCCTTGAAATCCTTATACAGGTCATCCAACAGGGGGATCAATTCCGTATTTGAAATGTTGAATTCCTCATCATTATTTTCCAGCCTGGAAATGTCGATCGTATCATCGATCATTTTGATCAGATCCCTGCCGGCAATATCGATCATCTCTGCGAATTGCTTTGTCTGAGGATCGTCTTTGAATTTTCCTGAAAGCAGGTTGGCAAATCCGATAATCGAATTCAGCGGTGTGCGGACCTCATGTGAAAGGTTCAGGAGGAAAGCAGATTTTAATTGATCTGATTCCTCTGCCTTCTCTTTAGCAACAACGAGATCTGCAAATGTCTGCTCCTTCTCCTGGCGCATCTCTTCGGCATGCATCTGGGCTTCCATCACAGGAGCGATGAAACCGGATAGGTTTTCAAGAAGACTGACCTCAATTGGGGAATATCCTCCTGGCTTGTTGGCAACAGTGATGATGCCGAAGATCTTCTTTCCTTTCCTGACAGGTACGGCAAGTGCATTTCTGACCTCTTTTCCCGATTCAAACAGTTTCAGATCATTATTTGCAACAACCGTCTCCTGCTTTTTGAGCGCCTCTCCCCAGGCTCCGGTCCATTCCCTCTCGGTCAGCATCAGAAAAGCGTCATCCGGCTCTTTCGGTATTTCAAGCAGGTGATGTGATATGGCCCTGAGCTGAAGAGACTTCCCGGAGGTGATAAAGCCGATAAATCCATCAGGGCTGCGCATCTCATCCAGGAAGACCGCCAGTATCTTATCTGCCACTGCTGAGGGATCCTCCAGCAGGAAGGTGTTTGCAATCCTGTTTTTCAGCGCCAGTTCGTATCTTGACCTGATCAGCTCCTCTTCCTGCTCTTTCCTGTCGGTGATATCACGATTGATCCCGGCAAGTCCGATGATCTTTCCTGATCCGTTATGAATGGGCACCTTTGTGGTGAGTGTCCACCTGTAATTTCCCCCGGGATATGATTTGTACTCCTCCTTATTAATGATCGGCACACCGCTTTCCAGGATCCGTTTTTCATCCGCCTGGAATTCATCTGCAAGATCTTTATCAAAGAAGTTATTATCTGAGCGCCCGACCATCTCCTTTTGGCTCTTCACACCCAGCTCCCTCCTGTGGCCCTCATTGTTGAGGAGGTATTTGCTGTCCGTGTCCTTTACATAGATCTGATCAGGTATATTATCGATCAGGGTCTTCAGTAAATTTTGCTGGTAGCTGATCTGCTCCCTCACCCTGATCCGCTCTGAGATATTCTTCGTCGATCCCTGGAATCCAACGATCCTGTCCTGCCTGTCCCTGTGCAATCTCCCTGTTATTTCCACCGGCACTGTCGAGCCGTACTTATGGACCATCGAAGATTCAAAGTTGATGTGGGAAAAATCCTTGCTGTTTTTGAGTGCACCCAGGAAATGTCTGCCCATCTGGAAAAAGTCCTTCCGTCTTGCAAATTCCCAGAGGTTTTTACCGACCATTTCGGCAGGTGGATAACCAAGAATGACCTCAGATGCCCTACTCACGTAAGTAAACTTCATACGAAGGTCCATTTGCCATATCGCGTCCACGGAGTTCTCAGCAAGCAACCTGTATCGCTCCTCCTCCATTTCCAGTAGTTTCCTTGATTCCTGAAGCTCCTTTTCTGTCGAGAGGGTCCTGATAACCTGTTTTACCTTTTCGGGAAGGATCTGATTGAAATCGGCATCTTTCACAAGGTAATCGCGTGCGCCCTGTTTCATCATCTCCACGGCCACCCGTTCATCGCCATTCCCGGTAACGACCATAAAGGGAACCTTGATGGATTTTTGTTGCAGTTGTTCAATGACCTCTTTGCCTCCCATCCCCGGCATCTGGTAATCAAGTAGCATCAGGTCCGGACTCAAATTCTCGATCGAACGGATGGCCGCTTTTCCGGAAAGCACTCCTTCAGTTTCAAAGCCTTCCTTACTAAGCTTCCGACAGATGAGGTGATTCAATCCCTCGTTATCCTCAACTACCAGTATTTTTTTTACTTCTGCCATTGAATTCGTTTCAATCTGTTTTTTCAATCGTCACATTGTCTTCAAATTCAGGTATACGCACGACTTTTAGGAAAAGCCCGAGTTGCCGAATCGCTTTTACGAATTTTTCATAATCGACTGGCTTGATGACATAATTATTGCATCCCAATTCATGGCACCGATTGACTTCCCTGGGATCGTCCGTTGTGGTTACCATGATCACCGGCATCTTTTTCAATTCAGGATGAGATTTCAGCCTCTTTAAAACTTCGATGCCATCCACCTTTGGCATCCTGATATCCAGGAGTAGTAAATAAGGGGTACTTAATACAGGACCTTCATCCCCCTCCTCTTTAATAAGGAATTTGAGGACCTCCTCTCCATTGTTGAATCGGATCATCTTGTTGGCGATCCCCGAACGTTTCAGGTTTCGCTGTACAAGCGCTGCATGGCCATCATCATCTTCTGCGATCAATATTACGATGTCTTTTCTCATAATTGTTAATTGGGAATTGTAATTATCACAGATGTACCCTGGTTGAGACTTGATTCTATCGAAACTTCACCCATGTGTTTTTCGATCACCTTCCTGACAATGGTGAGCCCCAGGCCATCGCCGCTCTCACCTTGCTCATCCCTGTAGAAAATCTCAAATACCCGTTCATGTTTATCCTTCGGAATCCCCCTGCCATTGTCACTGACCATGTACCGCACGCCCGAACTGATCTTTTCACCAGATATCCTGATCTTGCCCTTCTCATCTTCACGCATATATTTGATCGCATTATCCAGCAGGTTGGAAAACACCTGGAGAATTTGTGATTCATCCGCTATGCATGGAGGAAGCGGATCTGTTTCCAGACTGATCCCTTCCTCCTTCAACTGGAATTCAAGGCTCTTGGCAATCTCCTTAACAACACTGTTCATGTCGAGCTCAACTTTCTCAAGCGGTCTCCTTCCCAGCCTTGAGATCGTGAGCAATCCTTTCAGCAGCTGGTCCATTTTGTAGGTACCTGAATTAATATAATCAATGGATTCCGGGATCTCGGTGTCAACAATATACTCGATCTCGTTGCGATATTTTTCAGGGATCGACATAGTCTCCAGCAACTTCTTCAGGTCCTGGATAGAAATTTCAAGCTCCTGGGTAAAGCCCTGGATATTCACCAGCGGAGAACGAAGGTCATGCGAGGTCACATAGACGATCTGCTCCAGTTCCCTGTTCTTCTCAATTAACTGCTTGTTGATCCGGTTCGCCTCCATCTGGCCCCGTTTTTTGTCTGTAACATCCCGCGCGATGGACCATGCAGAAACAAAATCTCCATTCTTGTACTGAGGTACCGTTGTTACCAGCATATGCAGGCTCCGGCCATCCTTTCTGATCGTTCTGAGGGTGTAATCATTATACTTTTCTCCTTTTTCAATGGTAGAAAATACCTCATTCAGAACGCTGCGGCTTTCATCTGCCATAAACGTCTCCAACTTTTTCCCTGTGAGTTCAGAATGACCATACCCTGTTGCCTTCACAAAACTGGAGTTAAAATCAATCAGCATTTTTTCGCGATCTGTAACAAAGATCATGTCCGGAGTATTCTGGAAGATTTGGCGAAAGTCTGAGTCAGGAACACTGCCAAATCCGGAGCGTTCCACAACACCTATATAGGCATCACTGATATCTCCCATTTTCCCGGCATGACTGACCGTATACCTGGTCCACAAATAGTCACCGTTCTTACATCTGAATCTTTTCCTAAGGGATATCTCCCTTGACTCACCCCTCTTCAGCTGCTCAAGATCATGCATGATCTCATCCAGGTCATCAGGATGACTGATCTCCATGCATGCAAGCGATGTCAGCTCATCGTTTTCGAATCCGAGAAGTTCTGACAGCCTGGGATTGACATATATGAACCTGAAAGAACCGTCAAGCACAGCCATCCCGATCCCCGCTTTCTCAGCAAGCACCCTGAAGTCAATATGAACAGATTCTTTTGTAACCATGCAATTTCTTTAAGCACTGGAATAACTTAACTCAAAGATACCCAATCTAAAGGGCCTCCACTGTAAAGATGATATGTCATAGGATGTAATCATTGTACAATCGTCGAATCAGGGAACTTGCAAACCGAATATGGAAAAACTGAACTCTGTATGTAAGGGAATGCCTATCCGACATAGGTTGTTTCTCCGGTCAGGATACTTTCTCAGAGCAAGCTCCCGATCATACTGAACAGGACCTTCGGGTCTACCGGCTTGGTAACCAAGTGATCGCATCCAAACTCCCTGAGCAGATGCGTTTCCTCATCTGAAAAAAATGTCGAGCGAACGATCACCGGAACCTTGTTGTTCAGTCGCCGTATTTCAGTCACCAGCTCCTGTCCGGTTACAATTGACGATTTCAGGTTGACAAATAACAGGTCATACTTTTTCCCGGATTTCAGTTGGTCGACCAAATCTTTACCCGAAACGGCCCGTTCAATGACCATATTCAATGGCTCCAGGATACTGATTAACAGCTCATACTGTTCATCAATATGTTCGGTCAGCAACACCTTCTTTCCCTGGGTGATCATTTTCAGGCTTCGTGTAGCCAGTTTTTCGGAAGATAAAGCCCTAACCGCATCACTGTTTTCAACCGGGTGGGTAAAAAAGTACCCTGTTCCCTTCTCCGGCTCGGATTCACACCAGATCCTACCGCCCAGCATTTCCACATACCCGCGTGAGAGTGACAGGCCGAGGCCTGCTGCATGATAATCATTCCTCCTCCCCTCCTCCTCCCCGGACCCAAACCGGTCAAAAATATGTCGCACCTTCTGCTCAGGCATTCCAGCTCCGGTATCTTTGACATAAAAAAGCAGCACACCCTCCTTGCCTGAAGATTGTGCATATATTTTATAGCCAAATTCGATGATCCCCTTCTGTGTATATTTGAATGAATTTTCAAGCAGGGTTTGAAATATTCTTTTGAGCCGGTAGTCTTCGCTCCTGATCATAAATCCAGTGTCCTTGATCTGCCGCCGCAATCTGAGTTCCGGCCCCTCCATCCCCTTTTCTTCCAGTTTCTTCTGCTGGTCAGCAAAAATATCGATCAGCAACTGGTTAATGAAACAATCATCAAGTCTGAATTTTGCCTCCGCTGCCTCAAGCATGGCGACATCGATCGTACTGTCGATAAGGTTTGACAGGTAATTCCCAATATCAATGATCTCGTTCAATTGAAACCGTAAATTCTCCCCTGCCAGGTTTTCTCCCCCAACCTGCTCAACTTCTTTTAACATCACTTTTACGGGCTGCAGGATCCGGTCCGACATATTGGCCAGGAAAGAGGTCTTGACGGATTCAGACTGCGCTGCCTTCTCTTTCGCATTGATCAGTTCTTCCATCATCTCTTTCAATTGTTCTTCCTCTTTCTTCTGTTCAGTGATATCCGTTACAACACATGAGATCTCTCCTTCGTCTAAAAAGGCATTGACCGATACTACGATCTTTTCACCTTTTTCATGTTTCAGCCGGGTCTCAAATTCAGCAACCGATTGTTTGCTATGCAATGCATCCCGGAATCCCTGCCATGTTTCGTCACTCTCAAAGATCTCTGCACTACTTATCGGTTCTTCCCTGTTGGCATCTTTACCCAGCATGGCTAAAAAAGCGAGATTGGTTTGTACGATATTGCCCGCTTTATCCAGAATGAAAATTCCGGTAAGTGCATATTCGATAAGTTCAATGTATCTCTTCTCAGATTTCCTGATCTCTGATCCGGCATCCCTGATCTTATCCAGCTGATCACCAAGCTCACTCTTTCGTTTCTCAATCTTTGATTTCAGAAGATTACTTACTACAAGCAACTCCTCCTTTTTCTCCTTCAGATCAGCACTTTTCATTTTGGCCGATTCATAGGAAGTAAAGAGCATACTTAATATTTTCGCACCATTGGCATGGATCACATAGTTTTTCCCATTATAGGTCAGCTGCAAGTGTTCTTCCTCTTCCCCGCTTTTAAGAATCTCCCTGTTGTCAATTACCTGTTGGATCCCTGAGAGCAGGTTTGTTCTATTGTAGGGTTTCATCACATAACCGTCAGCGCCCGCAGCAAGTGCTGTCAATATGTCATCCACACTGTCGAGAGTGGTCAGAATGATCACCGGGATATCTCTCAGATCGGGGTTGTTCTTCAGGTGCGTGCAAAGATCAATACCATTCATCTCCGGCATCATGACATCAGTGATGATGAGGTCGGGACGAATGCTTTTCATTAAAGTAAGCGCTTCTGATCCGTTATAGCTCTGCACAACCTGCATCCCTGTTCCCTGTAGCATATATTTCAGGTTGTCGGACTGTGTCGGACTGTCCTCAACGATCAGCACTTCATTCACTTTCGAAATTATCCTATCCTCCATTATGACTCCTGGTTTTCATTCAAACCTCGATTCCGATGACAATGATATCATCCAACTGTTCAAGATCTCCTTTCCAGTTATTCAGACTATTCTCAAGCAATACCTTCTGAGCCTGCACGGGGACGTTCTGAATCTCCAGCAATAACTCCTTGAAGTTTCGTTTCATGAATTTCTTATTGTTTCGCCAGCCGAACTGATCAATAAAACCATCGGAAAAGAGGTAGATACGGTCACCTTCCTCAAGTTGATGTGTCCGCGTTGTAAATTGTTTTTCCATCAGGTAGGGATGGTACCCGATCGGCATTTTATTGGCAGGGATCTCATGAAGTTTTCCTTTACTGATCACGATGACCGAGTTGAATGCACCGGCGCATCTCATCTCCAGGGTCTTTTTATCAATATTTACCATCGACATGTCCATGCCGGCGTTGATCTGCTCCACCCCCTCCTCCTTGTAAAACGCACTGGTGATCCTCTTCCGCATCATCTCGAGTACTTCAGCTGGTTCATCCACACCCATGGAATCAACGATCTCGTTCAGGAAGACCATGCCCATCAGGCTCATAAAAGCACCCGGCACACCATGCCCTGTTGCATCTGCAGCAGTAAGCACAATTTTTTTCTCATCGCTGGTCATCCAGTAAAAATCTCCGCTAACGATATCCTTCGGTTTGTACAGGATAAAGTACTCCCTGAAGTTTTTACTGAACTGTTCATCCGAAGTTAGCAGCGCCGATTGTATTCTGCTTGCATAAGTAAAACTCGCCCTGATCTCTTTTTGCTGGAATGCAACCTCATCACGTTGCCTGAGTGCTACATCACGCTGATTTTCAATGATCTCTTTCTGCGCATCGATTTCGCTCTCCTGAAGTACAAGGTCTTTCTTAAGACGCCTGATCTCTTTCTGCTTCTTCTCCAGCATCATTTTCATGTCGAGTAGATTACGATCACTGATATTTGAATTCCGGTCATCCATTTTCGATTGTTTGTTTATTCCCGGCAAAACAATCGGAAAGTGTTTCCAGGAGCTCGTTTTGTTCAACCGGTTTACTGATGAATGCATTCACTCCCAGCTCTTTTACTTTGGACCGGTGTTCCGGACTTTCAAAAGCTGTAACTGCGATGATGGGGATCTGTTTGTTGACCACTCGGATGGCGCGGATCGCCTGGAATCCATCTTTTACAGGCATTTTAATGTCCATGAGGATCATATCGATCCTCGTCCCTGATTCGAATTTCCTGATCGCCTCCTCGCCATTCTTCACCCAGATGAGCCTTGCTCCCGTATGTTCCAGGTAAGCAGATAGCAAGACGTAGTTGTCGTACATATCCTCTGCCACCATGATCGTTTTATCACTTAGATGGGAAATATAATAGGCCAATTCCTCTACATCCTCCTGAAAACTGTCCTGTTTCTTTTCCTTCAACGGCATTGAAAAAAAGAAGTCCGACCCTTTACCTGGTGCAGACAGTGCGTGAAGCTTCCCTTTCAGCATTTCGACGAGCTTTTTGGCAACATGCAGCCCCAGGCCCAGCTCCTGGTTATCTTCCAGGTAATTGCCGTTGCCGGCTTTTCGGATGATCTCTTCCAGACGTTCTTTCCCGATCCCGGGGCCCTCATCCCTGATATGTACCTCCAGGTTGTCGTCCATGCGCTTGATAATCACGTCGATATTTCCTCGTTCAGAGAAACCTACCGCGTTGTCAATCAGTATCCTGACGATCTGTATAAACAGTGATGAATCGGTTATGATGACCGCCTGCTCTTCAATGGCTTCCGTCCGGCAACGGATGCTGATCTCTTCCCGTCCCATCAGTTTCAATATTTGCCTGTATTCTTCACATACCTCTCTGCATTTTTGAACCACGGGGAGTTCCTTCTCGATCGGGCGGACCTGCCCCGCCTCAATTTTCGAAAGATCAAGCATATGAGATATCTTGTTCCTCAGCTCAAAAACATTCAGGCTGATCCTGTTCTTATAGGACCTTGCCCTGAGATCACCGGGTTTCGCTTCAGCAAGAAGGCTGGCATACGCGCTTACCTGGTTCAGGGGACCTTTCACCTGGTTCGCCATCCCTTTGAGAAAAAACGATTTCTGCCTGTCAGACCGTTCCGCATTTTCTTTTGTATTCCTGAGTACCTCCCGGTAATGCAGGTCACGCTCATGAAGAAATTTTTTACCTGTCTTATCAAAGATCATCCCGCTGATTCTGTCCTCCTGCCTTACCAGGTTCATGGTAACCCACCTGGGCATCCGCTTGGGGGTGTATAGTTTTAGTTCCTCATCATGAAGCTTACCAGAAGATCTTAATCTTTCAAAGATCTCATTGTATTCCTCCTTCGAGGAGAAATATGTACTGAAATCGCTCCCGCCGAGATCTTTTTCAGACCTGGTATCCAGGATCTTTGCCATCGCTGCATTGGCGAACTCGATCCTGCCGTCCAGGTCGACCAGGATGATCCCCACATTGGCACTGTGTGCCAAACGTGTGTAGCGCTCCCTGTTCTTCTCCAGGAGTTCCTCCATGGAACGGCCCAGTTCCAGCTTTTCCTGCAGGGTCCTGGTGCTCTCCTCGACACGTTCCTCGAGGGTCGCATTTATTTCTGAAAGATCCTCCTGTGCTGTCTGCAATTTCCTGTTATCCTGGATCGCAGAATCGCAGACGGCCAGCAGCATATCCAGCATGTTCCTCCTGCTGGTCTTCAACTCATAAGAAGCTTTTTCCACAATAAACTTATAGGTTTTCTGCCCCGGCTTGTTCCCAGATGATCCGCTTTTTTGCAACAGCAATTCTATCTTTTCCAGCAAAATCTTCTCATCATAGGGCTTCATCAGGTAGGAGTCTGCACCCGATTCAAGACCAGCAAGGATGTCTTCAGGCCCAGCCAGGCTGGTCAGCAACAGCACAGGAACATCTCGCGTCGCTTCATTGGCTTTGAGACGTTTGCAAAGTTCATGCCCATTCATTTCAGGCATGATCACATCTGAAATGACGAGTTCCGGATCAAAGCCAGGAATTTCCCGTAGTGCCTTTTTCCCGTCGGATGCGATCCGGAAATCATATCCGGACTCCTCCAGTATGTAACCGATCATCTCAGCCTGTGTCCGGCTGTCCTCTGCAACAAGTATGCGTGCCCTCTTCTCCATCTGCTTATCCTTTCACTGTCCGGGTTGTTTCTTAAGCCATTGTTTGGCCTCCCCGTTTTCCTCAAAATAGGCAACCTGGATGGCCGATTCCGGAACTTTTCCCATGATCGAATTGACCGACATCTTCGCAAATACATCCTTGGGAATCACGATCGCCATATACCTGATCCCACCTGCTATGGCTCTCGGAAACCAGTCCTCGTTCGACCATGCCTGGTCTTCAATATCCACCACGTTCATCATACGAAGATCAGCCAGCCATCTTTCAGTACTTTTTGATACTGCCAGTTCCAGCCCTTTATCAAGTCCATCCCTGTAACCCCTGCCTTTTACAAATTTCTTCCACTCCATGCAGACACAATTGCAATCGTCGTCCCAGTTGATGGACAGGTAGGGTGCATCAAAGTAATTCATCGCTTCGATTTTATTGTATAAATGTAAAGATTCCGGGGACCTGGCACTGTAAAGAGGAAGCATATCATCTGTAGGCAGATTCTATAAATGTAGTGGGAATGGTCTGCAGGAGTGGGAAGAAAACTGAAGTGTCGGTGTAGGGAAATACTTACAAATTGCAGATCAATCAGAAAACCGACCTTCTCCGACTGCATTCATGCAGTATTGGTGACCGGCATTATCACACTGTCCCGGTTCTCAGTCGATCATCTTGTTCTGCAGGGCATACCGGACCAGGTCGGCGTTGGAACTCATGGACATCTTTTCCAGGATACGGCTGCGATAGGTACTGATCGTCTTTTCACTCAATGCCAGCATTTCACCTATCTCTTTCAGGCTGCGCCCTTTAGCGATCTGGATCAAAACTTCCAACTCCCTGTTACTCAAAGACTCATGAGGTGGTCCCTGCTTGTCGATGGCATCGAATATCTGCTCTGCGATGGATTGTGTAATGTACCTGCCTCCTTTTAGAATTTTGTCAATGGCAACGATCAACTCATCTGCGGCGCTCTCTTTTGTAAGATACCCTGCGGCACCTGTACGCAGGGCACGAATCGCATACTGCTGTTCCGGGTACATGCTCACCATGAGCACCCTCACCTCTGGTTCATACCCCTTGATATCTTCCAGGAGGTCCAGCCCTCCTCTTCCGGGAAGATTGATATCCAGAAGTATCAAATCATACTTATGCTCCCTGAATTTCTTCATCGCTTCAGAGGCATCACCAGCCTCAACGATCTGTGTATCTACCGCATAGTCATCCAGGATCTGACAAATACCTTTACGCACTATCGGGTGATCATCAACAACAAGAAAACTGATCATAAACTGGTTAATTTAGAAGCAATCTCCGGATCTGAATGTTCGTCGATCGACTTGCAAAGCCAAGGTATCGCTTTTTTCCATCTTTTCAAAGAAGTACGTTTAAATCTCTTTTTCATCCTTAAGGAAAAGAGTATCATGCATTCCCCTGGATCCTTCAGGAGAATATGGAAGAAAGGAGATCTCAGGGAAGTGTAACTGTAAAAACGGTACCTTCTCCGGGTGTACTCCTCACATCGATCTTTCCCTGGTGCGCGTCGACGATCTTTTTTACGATAAACAATCCAAGACCGGTGCTCTTTTCATTCCCGGTGGACTGGGTACCTGTCTTCTGAAATGGATGGAACAACATGTCTAACTCCCCTGGTGCGATCCCCTTGCCCTGGTCCATGACGACCAGCTGACCTCCGCTCTCTTTTTGCAGTACCTTTACCAGGATCCGGGTCTTTCTTTCAGAAAATTTCACAGCATTGGTGTAAAGATTGATCAGCACCTGCCTGAGCCGCTCGGCATCACCGCGGACCATGATCCCCTTCTGCTGAAGCTCGATCTCAACTTCGATCTCTTTCTGTTCGGCCAGGTTCCTGTAAGACTGAATGGTTTCCTCCACCAGTTGATCCAGGTGAACCTCGCCCAGTTCCAGCCTGATCTTTCCCGATTCAATGGCCGATACATCCAACAGCTCATTTACCAGGTTCAGCATGGAACGGCAGGACAGCATTACCTGTCCGACAAACTCTTTTTGCTCCTCGCTCAGCCGGTCGGCATCCTCCATGATGAAATCCAGGTAAAACATCACACTGGAAAGTGGATTACGCAGATCATGTGCAGCAATGCCCAGGAATTCGTTTTTCTGCCTGTTGAGTCTGTTGAGTTCCGCATTTTTTTGCTCCAGTGCCCGATGCAGGTTGGAAAGTTCATTGTTCATGCGGGAGACCTCATTGTAAAGTTCATCCTGTTCTTTAAGGGCCGAGTTGGTCTGTGTATACTTGCTTGCCATGGACCGGAGATAGTTGGCCTGCTCGTTATTCACCTTCATCAACTCCTCGTAAAGAAAGGGAATATCATCATTGGTCCTCACGACAAAAATGAAATAACCATCATCCAGCTTTCCCCCGGTGAATTTCAGGGGCAGTGGAAAAATGGCTGTTTGCAGGTTGATCTCCCGCTCAAATACGAACCCGGTATTTTCCAGGTCATCTGCAAATGCACGCAGTTTATCTGCGTCGTCTCCTTCAACAATGTCATATAGCGACCCAGGGATGTCGGGTACAACCGAATCCCCGAGGCTGTTGAAGAGCAGCTCACGGATACGCAGATCCTTTTCACAATTGATTACCAGTCCTGTTACCATATATCATTTCAGGTTGATCAAATTCCCGGCTGTCTTCACTGCCCCTTCTGCATCTGTTGCAAACCCGTCGGCCTCCATCTTCTTCCAGAGCTCAGGATTGCTGCTGAATGCTCTTCCGCCTACCAGGATCCGGGGAGCATCATTTTTCATTTCTCCCCTGACGAACCGGATCAGCTGTGTCACGTTTGGAAGATTGAAAGGGATGGTTGCTGAAATGGCAAGCACATCCGCATCTGTTTCCCGTAGCATATTCACAATGGCATTGTCAGGCGTATTGGAACCAAGGTAAGTGGTGTTCCACCCCTCCAGTTCAAAAAAGTCGGACACCATCCTGATCCCAAGTTCATGCAATTCACCCGAAACACTTGTTGCCACCATGTTCCAGGGCATCTTCTCTGAAGAAAAGATATAATGATAGTGTCGGGACATGATGAACTGCGTGGCCGCAGTAAAATAGTGCTCCATGGCCACCGATATCTTGTTTTCCTGCCACAATCTGCCTATCTCCAGCTGCGCAGGCTGAAATACATGCAGGTAGATATCTTTGACCGAAACCTCGTTCTCCAGGGCATCACTGATAAGCCTTTCAGCCAGGGCACGGTCTCTCCTGAGAAGTGCATTCAGGTATTGCGTGGCAAGCAGGTTCAGTTGATTATCGTCCGCAATAAAACTTGCCGGGGGTGCAGAAGATCCTGCCCCTTGTTCAAGCGCATAGCGGATATATTCTTTCACTTCACCTGCCGGTCCGGAATCCAGCAAAGAGCCAGATACCCTTACAATGATCTCGAAAGGTTCATCGGTATATGCTGCAGGCAGATTGATACTCTTGAAAAAGTGGTGCACCCACTTGAAATAATCTGCAAAAAGTTCCTTCTCGTCAAAACAGATCGCAGTTTTGAGGTAGGCATAATGAAAACCAATATCCTCCCTGCAACGCTGCAACCCTTCTTTTCCATATCGCTCCTCCATTCCGGGAAAAGCTTTGAAGATCTCCTGCGTTGTTACCTCTACCAGGTCAGCCATCTTTTCCTCCAGCTGCAGACAACCTATTTGACTTTTCATTTTAGTCTCTTTTTAAAAATGATCAGGATACAATATACGCCATTAAAATCAACTGGCAACCTGACAGGTCGGATCATTCATTTACCATCCTTGGCTTGCCAAGTGGCAACTTCACCTGTATGATGGTTCCTCCTTCCTCGGCACGACCGATCCGGAACAATCCGCTGTGCTGCAATGCACGTTCACGCATGCTGATGATCCCGAAAGATTTTCCTGATCCCGGAAATTTCAAATCGATCCCAATTCCGTCATCCTTAATGGTCAGATCAAGCGCATCTCCTTTGATCTCCAGCCTGATCAGCACCTTGGAGGCCCTTGCATGACGCAGGATATTGGTCAGGGACTCCTGGATGATCCGGTAGATCGATGTGGCGATCTCTCCGAAGATCTCATTGCCCGAGGAAGGCAACTCCAGTTTGATCTTCAGGTCACTCCGCTCCCTGTAGGTCGCGACCAGGTTATCGATGGCATCCGGTAGCCCGAGATTATCGATCACAGGGGAACGCAGCTGGGAGGTGATCTCCCTGATCGCAGACATTGCCTGGTCGGTGATCGTAATGGCCGATTCGGCTCTGAACCTGATCTTTTTCTCCTCAGCAGGTGCATTGGACCTGATCCAGCTCACATCCATTTTCAATGCTGTAAGCAGCTGTCCGAGATCGTCATGAAGGTTGGAGGAGATCATGCGCTGCTCCTCCTCCCTGATCGCAACCACATGGCGCGAAAGCCGGGTGATCTCTTCGTTGCTTCTTTTTAACCGCTGCTCAAACTCTTTCTGATCCGTGATATCCCACATGTAGTTCCTTGTTCCATAGATATTGCCCTCCTCTTTCAGGGTAGTGGTCTTCACTTCCAGCCAGAATTCAGAACCATCTTTCCGTACCCCCTTTACCTGGTATTGATCCTCGCTGGCCTCTCCATCCATGCGCAATTGATGATGCCTGGCCACGGCATCAATTGAATCGGGATGCACCAGGTCCTCCCGCTTTTTCTTCCTGATCTCTGAAGCCTGGTAGCCGAAAAGACTGGCAAAATCCTGGTTAAAAAAGACGATCTTCCCATCCCGGTCATCCACCAGGATCGCCACACCCGATTTCTCCACGAGGTCCTTGTACCTGTTTTCACTCTCCTCCAGGGCGCGGGTCGCTTCGGCACTTGCCGAAATATCCTTGGCAACCAGCACGATCTCCTCGATCGATCCATCGTTGTTCTTCACCGCAGAAAGGGACAACAGCACATCGATCACACGTCCTTCAAGCGTGACCGCCCGGGTTTCGATTTCGGAAACCCCGTCTCCATCTTTAAGATTTGTCATCGTGGAGGCGATCACCCCACGGTCATTTTCCTTGTAGATCAGACTGAAGTGTTCGCCAATGGCCACCTCCTGGCTGTAACCGAAGATGCGTTCTGCCCCTTTGTTCCAATACCTTATTTTTCCTTTGGGTGACATGGTTAGCACGGCATCTGAAGTGGCATCGAGGATCACCCCGGCCCGTTCAAGCTCCCTGGCACTTTGTTTTCGCAGGGTAATGTCTCGCACCGTTGCCTGGATCACCTGTTCTCCACGTACCTGGATGGCATAGAGTGAAACCTCGACGGGAACAGTCGAACCGTCTTTTCTGCTGAACATCCATTCGAAAGTCTGCTCATTTCCTGCTTCGGCACCAGCAAGGTGATCCTTTGCCCTCACAAGTGATGCCAGGCCGTCAGGCTGCATTTCCGGTGCAAATTCCAGGGGCTGTGTCCCGATGATATCATCCGGGGAATCTTGACCCAGTATGACTGCGGTCATGGCATTGCAATCCACAACCTTATTGTCTTTGATCAGGATGATCCCCTCCCTGGCCGATTCATACAAAGTCCTGTAATAGACTTCCCGCTCTTCCAGGTTCTCTTCTGCCTTTACCTGTTCAGTAATATCCAGGATATGGGCAACAGTATAAAGAAGCTCTCCTCCACTGTCAAATACAGGTGTCAAAGAAGTGATCCCGTGCTTGACTGTACCTGATTTGTCAATATATCTTTTTTGGAGCTGATAAGATTTCCCTCTAAACTGTAAGTCATTGTAATATTGCCTTGAGCGCTCCATGTCCTCCCGGTGGGTCAGGTCCTCGAAACTTTTCTGCAGTAGTTCCGATTCACTGTATCCAAAGAACCTGCAGGCGGATGCATTTGCGGAGGTCAGTGTACCGTCCGGGCTGACAATCGCCATCGCGATCACCGATTTATCAAAAGAGGACCTGAAACGTCGTTCACTCAGGATCAACTCTTTCTCGGATTCTTTCTGCCCCGTGATATCGATGGCTGAACCAAAATAGATGTCCCTGTTATTTGGATCTTTTCTTTTGCTGTAATAGACCAGTGCATCAAAAAGGGTCCCGTCCCTCCGCTTGCCCCTGACCTCCATCACACACTCCCCGTTCCGGTCCAGCTCCTCTTTGACCGCTGAACCCTGCTCTGGTTCGGAAAACAATACATCAGGATCTTTCCCAAGCAATTCTTCAGCTGTGTCATAACCGCACATGACAAGCAAGGAGTGGTTGACATAGGTGATCTGGATTCTTTCGTCAACGATCAGAAACCCGGTCAGGCTACTTTCGATCGCCTTCCCCAGCAGTTCGTTCCTGAAAAGAGAATCCTTCTCCTCTGTGATATCTTTAAGCATACCCCTGAAGATCCCGTTGTCAGCATCCTGCTTATCCGTAACCTCTCCCTCAAGCCTTAAAAACCTCACTTTACCGTCATTCTTCCGAACGATCCTGTACTCGGTAGTGACGCTCCCCTCCCTGTATGCACGATCATATGACTTTTGCATAATGTGCCGGTCATCGGGATGCACCAGCTCCGTGTATTGGCCAAATGCAGGGACCTCGTCCCTGTCAGGATCCATCCCGTGCAGGACCATCATCATCCTGGACCAGAAGCTCTTTTTCAACCTGCCTTCATGCACCATGCTCCCCATTTTTCCGATGCGCTCCGCCTCCTCCAGGTTGTGGAGCATCTCCTCCAATTCCTTTTTCTGGCGCTCCTGCAACGATATATCATTCAGCATACAATGGGTTCTGACAAACCGGCCGGAAGGAGCATATACGATCTTGCCGCTCACAACGACCTGCACGATTCCCCCATCCTTCCTTTTCAGGGTAAAGGGAGCATTCAGCACCTCCCCCCTCTTTTTGAATTTCGGGAACCGCTTTTTGAATACCGGCTTGTCACTGTCCACAATGAATTCGGAAAAATTCCGGCCCATCACCTCCTCGCGGCTTTCATAACCTGTCATCTCCAGCCATCTCTGGTTGATATAAACGATATTTCCATTCTTATCCAGGGACTGGTGACCAAGGACCGATTTGTCGGCGATCGGACAGATATGCCGGTCGATCGTACAATCCATGTCGGCTGACCTGACTACGGCATTATCGATGGCGGAGATAAGCTCCACCCAGTTCACCGGTTTTGTGAAAACTGCCCACGGCAGCGTTTCCCTGACCTTCTGAAAATCCTGTCTGTCAATCTCCTTCCCGATATAGATCATCGGCAGGTCTTGCTCTTCCATAACCGTACAGGCGACCTCGATTCCACTGCCCCTACCCGAAAACTCCAGGTCGATTATGGCCAGCCGGTACTTCTCCTGCGAGATACTTTCCAACAATTTATCCCCGGAAGTGACAAATTCCAGGTGCGTATAATTGCTCTCATTCAATTTCTCACTGAAGATCGCCGCCTGCTTCTCATCCGCTGCCAGCATGATGATCGGGAATGTGCTTTTATTTTTTTGCCTGACTGCCATCTTAAATGAATCCCTCATGCATTAACTTCTGATTTTTCATTCGCTGCCTCCCCTTCAACATATGGTATGTGTACCGTGAATACGCTTCCTTCTCCCTCCCTGCTTTCAACTGCAATATCTCCGCCCTGGAACTCTACAAACTCTTTGCACAGGATCAGCCCAAGCCCTGTTCCGGCCTCTTTATCCGTCCCTTTTCTCGTCCCCCTGGCATCGATCCTGAACAGCTGCGACTGTACCTCTTCCGGCATCCCGATTCCATTGTCCTTCACGATGAATTCAACCCCGCTTCCGTCTTCCGATTCCCGGGTGAGGATTAGTACCTCTCCAGAGGGAGGAGTGAATTTGATTGCGTTGCTGCCAAGATTCCGAAGTATGGTCTGCATCATGTTCTCATCGCCGCGGAATTCATATGCTGAATCTTCCTCCTGCTCCAGCCGAATGGATTTCTTCTTTGCCATGGGCTCCAGGAATGCA
The DNA here is from genome assembly GCA_937129385.1 of uncultured Bacteroidota bacterium. Taxonomy (GTDB): domain Bacteria; phylum Bacteroidota; class Bacteroidia; order Bacteroidales; genus M55B112. Next base: position 1,424 of record CAKZNC010000218.1, on the reverse strand, counting down.
ACTGTCCGCTCCACCAGGTCCAGTGAACTGAGTGTGGTCAATTCAGCCCTGATGGACCCTATCTGGATGCGCGACCAGTTCAGCAGATTTTCAAGCAGTCCGTGTGCATCCTTCCCGGAATTATAGATCATCTGCATGAACTTCAGCTGCTCCTCCCGGGTATGCGTGTCGATATTTTTCATGAGCATCTCTGAAAATCCGATAATGGTGTAAAATGGATTTTTAAGGTCATGCGCAATGATGGAGAAGAACTTGTTTTTTGTTGCATTCAGGTAAGCAAGCTCCTTCATCATGCTCCTGGTACGCAAATGATTGCGTACCCTTGCCAACAGCTCGACCCCTTTAAAGGGTTTTGCAACATAATCCACGGCGCCCAGCTTCAACCCCTTCACCAGGTCATCCGGATTAGACAGTGCGGTAAGGAAAATGATGGAGATATCACTGGTGTTTTGATCCTCCTGTAGAATCCGGCAGACTTCATATCCATCCATGACCGGCATCATGATATCAAGGAGAATCAGGTCTGGATGCTGCTCCCTGGCAATGTCAACCGCATCTTTTCCATTGGATGCCACTGCAATATCACAATCGATCTCCTCCAGAAGAATCCCGAGTATCTGCAGGTTCTGGGGCGAATCATCCACAATTAGCACCAATTGAGTATCCTGTTGTTCATTCATCGGCTCTGATTTCATAAGTTTTTAATTGTTCCATGATCTGCCCGAACGCTTCGAGTGATACGGGCAGATTTAACATGTCAAATCTTCGGACATACTCCTGTACTTGTTCCGACCATTTTTCGAGTGCAGGGATGCCATATTCCCTGTTGAACTGATCGACCTGGTGTGCAAAATCCCTGATCCTGCTCATGATAAAAGTTTTCTTCACCGCCCGGAACACAGGCATAAGCTCGGATTCCATGCGCTCAACAACCTGTGGCAATACAGCAACGATCGCAGGATCCATATCTTTGAATTCATCCGCGAGCATCGCCCCTGAACCATTCTTGTCACCGGACTGTGGAGGGACCTCATCAACCGGCCTGACCAGCCTTCTGATCTCACTGAACAACAATTGCCGGGTCACCGGCTTATGCAGCAAACCGTCGATGCGTCCTGACTGGATCTCCTCGTTTAAATCATTATTCAGACTTGCTGTCACCAGGAGAATGGGAATGTGACGGGTCCTGGCATCATTTTTCAGTATACTTGCAGCTTCCAATCCTCCCATCCCTGGCATAACAATGTCCATCAGGATGATATCCGGCTGTTGCGAGGTAGCGACCTCCACTGCCTCCTTTCCGTCAGCAGCATGCATGATCTCCATTACATCATCTTCCAGGTAAGACTCCACCAGCTGCCGGTTCATTTCAATGTCATCAACAACCAGCACTTTTCTTCCTTTCAGCGAAGAAAAGGGGGATG
>CAKZNC010000217.1 GCA_937129385.1 uncultured Bacteroidota bacterium | reverse complement strand
TCAAGATGGATACCACAGGCAGAAGGGTCAATGAGATCCTTCTGGGTGAGGGGCTAAGAAGATACAGACTGATGAATATGCTGTTGCCCGGACTTGAAGAGATTGTGGTCAAGTTTAATGGTTCGCTCATGTTTTATAATGAAGAACTGAAGCTGCTCCGGACTGAGCCAGGTGCCGGCCATATGATAGGCAGGGAATCCTGGTTCACGCGGGAACAGATAAAAAAAACGATGCTGATTCCTTTCATCAGTAATAACAAACTTGAATTTAGGGACCCCGAGTTGAATCTCCTGTCAAGGACCAACATTGAGAATACCGGACTGATGTATACAGACAGGTTTATGTTGAAGTCTGCAGTTGATCCTGAGAATATGGTCATTGCTTTTAAATCGAAACAGGAGATCCTGCATTTTTCATTTAATAAGAATAAAATCTATGTTTTTCGGGGGTTCCTTTACCTGGCCGTGTTCCTGGTGAGCTATTATTTCTTTTTCCTCCTTTTCAGACTGCAGAATTACTATTATGACCGGCGAAACCAGGCAAGACAGCGAATCACGGCCCTGCAGCTGCAATCGATACAAAACCAGCTGCAGCCTCATTTCACCTTCAACGTACTCAATACCATCGGGTCGATGATCTATAAGGACAATAAGGAGAAAGCCTATGAGTACCTGAATTATTTTTCTGATATGCTCCGGAGTACCCTTCTCAGCAGGTCAGGTTCAGAATGGCAGATCGGGGAGGAGTTGAATTTTATCGACACATACATGGAGATGGAGAATCTTCGTTTTGACAACAGGTTTGCCTACTCCCGGAAGATTGGGGAAGGAGTTGACCTGATGCTGCTTGTGCCGAAGATGTTGATACAATCCTTTGCTGAGAATTCGATCAGGCATGGACTGATGCACAAAAAAGGTTTTTGCAGACTCATGGTGATCTTAGAAGGGGAGCAGGCGCATGTGAAGTGTGTGGTGGAAGACAATGGGATCGGCAGGGATGCAGCATCAAAGCTTCAGCGAGAAAGTGGCGGCATGGGGAACCTGATCCTTCAGGAGTACCTGGCAGTATACAACAAGTTACACAAGGTGAAATTTGATTTGTATATTGAGGACCTGAAAGATCCGGAAGGAGAGGCTTCGGGTACGCGTGTGACCCTGATGATTCCCCGGGATTATACTGTTGAAACAAAGTAAACCATGGAGAAACTCGGGATAGTAATCATCGATGATGAACGTTCGGCCAGGGAGCTGATCAGGGAGCTGGTTGCAGACCTCGGATGGGTGGAGGTACTCGGAGAGGCCGGCGATGTCGATGAAGCTTTAAGGCTGATCATCAATGTCAGGCCGGACCTTCTATTGTTGGATATCCAGATGCCGGGTCAGGATGGGTTTGCATTGATAGAGCAGCTGGTACAGCAGGAACTCAACGTCGGTGTGATTTTCATTACTGCATATGCCCGTTATGCGATCCGGGCACTCAGGGCCTCGGCATTTGATTATTTACTTAAGCCTGTAAAACGGAGTGAACTGATCAGCGCGCTGGAAAAATTTACCCAAAAGAAATCTTCTGAAAAGGTGGAGGGACAGTTCAGACAGCTGATCCGACAGTTGGGCAATAGCAAGATCAAGCTCAGGAATCGCACCGGTTTTACGTTGGTCGCCCCGGATGAGATCCTCTGCTGCCTTGCAGATTCGAATTATACTGAACTCATGCTGGAATCGGGAAAAAAGCTAACTGTTTCAATGAACCTGGGCAAGGTGGAGCAGTTGCTCCCGGAAGACAGCTTTGCCAGGATCAGCAGATCGGCAGTCATCAACCTGAGTTATCTTGCCGAGGTGGACAGGAAAATGATGTGCTGTACCTTAACTGTTCCTGTTGCCGCTCACCTGAAAGTTTCAAATGGCTGTCTGAAGGGATTAGAGAGTGCCTGTGAGCATCATTTTTCCATTCAAAAAGGGGTTTTATGAATATCGAGGAGATACGAAACCATTGTCTTTCCCTGGCTGCAGCTTCCGAGAGCCTGCCCTTCAACGATACCGCATTGGTTTTCAAGGTTGCCGGAAAGATGTTTGCGGTGCTTGATCTGTCTGAGGATAAGCGTGGGATCACGCTAAAATGTGACCCGGAACTGGCACTTGAATTGCGGGAGCATTATGAAGAGGTGACGCCCGCCTGGCATTTCAACAAGGTGCACTGGAACGGAATTGACATTTACGGAAGTGTCGGGGATGACCAGTTGAGGGAGTGGATCGACCATTCCTATGCATTGGTGGTGAAGTCCCTCTCTAAAAAGCAAAAAGAGGAACTGGATAGGTACGAATCACCTTAGATTCCATGGTGGGGACAGCGCCTGTTATAGATTTATTATTCACTAACATTGATCGTGTTTGTTGCAGCTGAACAGCTGTTTAGACCAGGTGAATTACGTAACTAAATACCTAATAAACTACGTAGTTCACTACTGCGCCACCATGAGGTTGCAACCACGTATTTCTGCCTGGTCGAAACGCCCGGTGATCTCGAAGGATCCGTCTTTGTATGCTTTCCCCACATCCGCGGTAGCGATGAAGCTGCACGACCACCTGTTGGCAAGGTCTATGATATTGATCCCGCCTGATCTTCCTGGTGGGAGCAGGGCATTCGGATCATAAAGGTCCCTGGTCAGCACCTTCATCCACGGGGGGGGTGTATAGACGCCCTTTCCGGTTGAATAGGCCTGGGACAGGAGCTCTGTCATGCCATATTCAGAATGGATCGCATTTTTGCTGAATGCTTTTCCCAGAGCGGAGTGTAATTCTTCGCGTATCATCTCTTTGCGTCGTCCCTTCATCCCTCCTGTCTCCATCACAGTGACATTGTCGTTGAGTGGAGCCGGGTGTTTTTCGGCCAGGTCCAGCAGCGCGAAGCTCACCCCCAGAAGGAGGGTGGGATGACCGTCTTTATTTCTTTTGTTGAGTACCTGTGACAGTCCTTGCAGGTCGTCCAGGTAAAACCCGCTGTCGGGATGTCCGCTCAGGTTCACAAGGTGGTCCATCATATAGACCAGCGAAGCATTTTTTCGTTCCAGGTATGATGGCAGCAATGCCAGGATGCACAATTTCGCCGGATCGCCATAGCTGTTCCTGAAATTCTCCACCATGCTTTGCCGGTAGCGTTTTGTTGAGATGACAAAGTGTTTTGAAGGCTGCTGACCTGTTGTGCCGCTGCTTTCAAATACCACCTGGGGTGACTTCGTCCCGGTGATCACCCGGTGGGATTTGAAAAATTCGATCGGGAGAAAAGGGATCTGATCGGGGGTGTTGACCGCACGGGGATCCACCTTCAGGAGGGAGAGATATTCTGCATAAACCGGGTTTTGATCGGCCTGCAGTTGAAATATCTCCAGGCAGGACCCGTTAAACTCCTCCTCGTTCCGGATGCTGAAAATATGTTCTCCTTTATCCCTCACACCACAAAGATAGGCATTTAGGATGCATCATGGATAAACCAGCTGATTGGGTTATCCGCGTATGGCTTTGATCCCGGGAAGCTCTTTCCCTTCGATATATTCGAGCATGGCACCACCGCCTGTTGAAACATAGCTCACCTGGTCGGCCAGTCCGAACTTATTCACTGCTGCCACAGAATCACCTCCACCCACAAGGCTGTAAGCGCCCTTCGATGTGGATGCTGCGATCGCCTTTGCTATGCTGACAGTTCCTTTCTGGAAATTGCTCATTTCAAAGACGCCGGCAGGTCCGTTCCAGAGGATGGTTTTGGAATTCATGATCACCTCTGAAAAACGCTCGATGGTCTGGTCACCGATATCCAGTCCCATGAATCCCTCTTTTCCGTCCATGATCGATGCAGTCTCCGTATTGGCATCGTTATTGAAATCATCGGCGAGCACCTGGTCAACGGGGAGCACCAGTTCAACGCCCCTGGCTTCCGCTTTTTTTACCACCTCCAGGGCCAGGTCGAGTTTGTCCTCTTCGCAGATCGAGTTCCCGATCTTCCCTCCCTTGGCTTTAATAAAGGTGTAGGTCATTCCACCGGCGATGACCAGGTTGTCAACTTTGTCCAGGAGATTTTCGATGACCTCGATCTTGTCGGAGACCTTTGCACCACCCATGATCGCTGTAAATGGTTTCTCGGTTTGCCTGAGCACTTTGTCCATGGCGTCCAGCTCCTTGTTAATCAGGAAGCCAAACATCCTGTCGTCTTCCTCAAAATAATCTGCGATCACTGCTGTCGATGCGTGTGCACGGTGTGCTGTTCCGAATGCATCGTTGACATATACATCTGCATAGGTGGAAAGTTTTTTTGCAAACTCCCTGGTTGCCTCCTGCTCTTCCGGGGTTTTTACCTTGTTTTCCGCACTGTAGAAACGCAGGTTTTCCAGTAGAAGCACTTCACCCGCCTGCAATGCTGCAGATTTATCCTCTGCCTGTGCACCGATGCAATCATCGGCAAACTGAACATCTGTTCCGATGTGATCAGAAAGGGTGGGGATGACATGTTTGAGAGAGAATTTCTCCTCGGGTCCTGATTTTGGCCTGCCCAGGTGAGACATCAGGATGGCAGAACCGCCGTCACCGATGATCTTTTTGATGGTGGGCAGTGCTCCGCGGATGCGGTTGTCATCGGTTACATTAAAATTTTCGTCAAGCGGAACGTTAAAGTCGACCCTTACGATTGCCCTTTTTCCTTTAAAGTTATAATTGTCAATGGTTTGCATAATATTATATTTATGTGATAGATGAAGATTTCCAGCAGGAGATGCAAATGTAACACATCTGCCTTAAAGTTCAAATACACACAGACACCCGAATACAGTTAAGGTGGGATTTACGGAGAGATTGTTACGGAGATTCCCGCCTTTGTCGGTGGAATTTTACTAAATTTGTTGGGTTCAAAAATCGCAGCAGATGCAATTCAGGGATGTACTTGGACATGCGCAGGTAAAGGCCCGGCTGATCAAATCGGCCAGGGAAGCACGGATCAGTCATGCCCAATTGTTTTTCGGACCTCCCGGAACAGGCAAGCTTCCGTTGGCCATTGCCTATGCCAGGTATATTTGTTGCACAGATCCAGCGGAAGATGATGCATGTGGTGTTTGTCCCTCCTGTGCCAAGATTGCGAAACTAGTGCATCCCGATCTGCATTTTGTTTTTCCGGTGGTAAATCCAAAGCAGGGATCGGTCAAGGCGGTAAGTGACCACTACATTGAAAAATGGCGGGAGGCGGTCGTCGCAAACCCCTATCTTTCAGAAAACCAGTGGTATGATGCGATAGGCGCAGAGAATAAGCAGGGGTTCATCAGCCGGCAGGAGAGCAACGAGGTAATGCGTAAACTAAGCATGAAGTCTTATGAGTCGGAATACAAAGTACTCATCATCTGGCTGGCAGAAAAGATGAATGCCCCGGCAGCAAACAGTCTGCTTAAACTCATCGAGGAACCACCTCAAAAGACAGTATTCCTGCTGATATCAGAGCATACAGACCACATTCTGCCCACCATCCTGAGCCGGACGCAGATGATCCGCATCCCCCCGCTTGAGGCAGAGAGCATTCGTGCCGGACTTTCTGAGCGTTTTCCGGGGAAAGAGACAATTGCAGCTGATGTGATCCGGCGCTCCAATGGTAATTTCAGCACTGCAGTTGAGCTCATGGAATCCGGGGAGCAGGAGCAGGAAAATTTCGATGAATTTGTCTTCCTGATGCGGAAGTGCTACGGGAGGGAGATCGTTGATATTCACAGGTGGGCAGACAAAATGGCGAGACTGGGAAGGGAACGCCTGAAGCTGTTCCTCACCTATTGTCTGCGTATGATCAGGGAGAATTTCATCCTGAACCTTCGCCAGTCGGAGATTAGTTTTCTGTCAGGTCAGGAAGATGAATTCTCAAAACGGTTTGCCCGTTTTATCCACGAAGGGAATGTTTTCGCAATGGCAGAAGAATTTGAAAAGGCGATCGATCACATTGAGGCAAACGGGCAGCCCAGGATCATCCTGCTGGACCTTGCCATTAAAAACATTTTTCTACTGAAACAGAAGTCTCCGGCGGACTGACGCTTTTAAATCTTCAGATTCAGGTCTCACATGCTCCTGCAACGGTTCGTTGATCTGAATCCAGATCTGATTGGCCAGGCTGCTACAGCGTAATTTCTGTTGTGAAGCGGTGACAGGATGCTCTTTATATTTTCGCCATTAATCACTACCTTTGCACGGTTGCCAGAATGGCAAAAGTAATTAACCTGCGTATATGGACAGTCTGATTGCAAGGGGATGTTGTTCGGGCCAGAAGCCCGAGGAGTCCAGTGACAATGTCGACCGGCTCGCGTACTATTTCGACAAGTGCGCTAAACTTGATTCCTTCAACTGGTTGAGGGAGCTGACCGATGATTTTGACATTCCCGATATTGTCGAGGTACGTTTCAAGAACACCCGGAAGGAGATCTATCGGAACGTGAACGGATTGCGACTGAAGCGCGGTGATTTTGTTGCCGTTGAAGCCTCTCCGGGTCATGACATCGGGATCATCACCCTTGCGGGGGCAATTGTACAGAAGCAGCTCGACAAGACCAAGTATGATCCGCGGATTGATGAACTCAAGAAAGTATACCGCAAGGCGAAGCAGAACGACCTGGAAAAGTGGGAGGATGCGCTGCAACAGGAGAATGAAATCATGCTCAAAGCGCGAAGCATTGCGGAAGATCTCGGACTGAATATGAAGATCGGAGATGTGGAGTTTCAGGGGGACCGCACGAAGGCTATCTTTTATTACATTGCTGATGAGCGGGTGGACTTCAGGGAGTTGATCAAGGTCCTTGCCGAGACCTTCAGGATCAGGATCGAGATGCGGCAGATCGGGGCCCGGCAGGAAGCGGGGAGGATCGGCGGGATCGGAACCTGCGGACGCGAGCTTTGCTGCTCAACTTTCATCACGAATTTTGTTTCCGTATCCACGCAGGCAGCGAGAGTACAGGAGGTGGCCCTGAATCCAACCAAGCTTGCAGGTCAGTGTGGAAAACTGAAATGCTGCCTCAATTACGAGGTGGATTGTTATGCAGACGCAAGGAAGGATTTTCCTGACAGGAACATTCATCTGAAAATCAAAGGGGGAAGGGCCATACACCAGAAGACAGACGTATACAGGGGGGTGATGTGGTATTCGGTCGATGCCGATCAGGGTGTTTCCACGCTCATTCCCGTGCCGGTGGAGCGGGCAAGGGAGATCATCAGGCTGAACCGGAAAGAGGTGTTTCCTGATACCCTGATCGAAGCCTATATTCAACAGGGAACTGAAAAGGCATCTTCATATACCGATGTGGTCGGACAGGAGAGCATTACCCGTTTTGAGAAGAAGAACAAAGGCCGTGGCAAGGGGAGACGCAAATCCAGGCCACAACAACGAAGAAAAAGATGAAACAACTCGGAAACCTGGTCTTCATCCTGTTCATTGGCGGTTTGCTTACCGGGTCGTGTGACCGGGACCAGGTGTACGACTCCTTCAGCAAGATCGAGGATGGAAACTGGGGTTGGGATGAACCTGTCATTTTCGAGGCAGGGATCGATGACACACTGCAGAACCATGACATCCTGATCCAGCTCAGGCACACCACCTCCTATCCGCTCAGTAACCTGTACATGTTCGTTCATGTTGACGGGCCGTCGGGTCAGCGTATGACCGATACCATCAATTTCATCCTTGCAAGAAAGAGCGGTGAATGGATCGGGAAGGGAGTCGGTCACCTGAAGGAGATCGGCTATCTCTACAAGCGGGAGGCCCGCTTTCCCGAGAGCGGTATCTACCGGTTTACAATTGAGCAGGCGATGCGCCTGGAGGAGGTGCCGGTGACCGAGGTAGGCCTCCGGATCAAACCCAGCAACTCCTAAAATCCAACCTGTTGTGAGCAAAAATAAGCTTCAGAAATTTTCTGAGATGGAGACCTTTGAGCGCGTATTTCAGCCCGATTTCGAAGAGGTTTTCAGAAAGGATCATTACCTGAAAGGGAACTGGGCAGAACGGGTTTTTAAGAATAACAACCCGGTTGTCCTGGAACTGGGTTGTGGAAAGGGAGAATATACCATCGGGCTGTCGCAGCTCCACCCCGAGAAGAATTTCATTGGAGTGGACATAAAAGGTGCCAGGATATGGAAAGGTGCCAGGAACGCCAATGAAAACAACATTCAGAATGTCGCATTTGTACGGACACGGATCGAATTTATTGAATCGTTCTTTGGTCCTGACGAAGTGGATGAGATATGGATCACCTTTCCCGATCCGCAACTCAAAAAGCGCAGGAACAAGAAGAGGTTGACAGGCTCCAGGTTCCTGAACCATTACCGGCAATTCCTGGTGGACCAGGGGGTGGTTCATTTGAAGACCGATAACGACATCATGTATGCATATACCAGGTCCATTGCTGAATTCAACGGACTGGAGATCGTTAATGCAACAGGGGATCTTTATCATTCGAAGCTGGCGGACGAGGTGCTTTCGATCAGGACCTATTATGAGAAGCAGTTCCTCAACGAGGGATCAAACATCAATTATATCTCCTTCAGGCTCCCATCGGGAGAGGAGATCAAAGAATTTCCTGATGAAAAAACATGACGACGGCTTTTTTGAACGTGTGTACGCGGCGGTCAGGAAAATTCCTCCCGGCAGGGTGACCACTTATGGTGCCATTGCCCGTTGCGTCGGATCGCCACAGGCCTCACGAATGGTAGGTTGGGCCATGAATAATTCCCATACATGCGGGGAATATGTCCCGGCGCACAGGGTGGTGAACCGCAACGGGATGCTCACGGGGAAGCACCATTTTGACGGACCGGAGGTGATGGCTTCATTGCTACGGAATGAGGGTGTCAGGGTTGAGGATGACCGTGTCCTGGATTTCCAGGAAAAATTCTGGAATCCGGTCCCGGACACAGATTTATAAAGATTAAATCTAAATAAAAAATTTGGCTATCTTTGCAGTTCAAAGGAGGAGATATGAGTTTAACCAATGAGCAGGTATTGCAAGCATTAAAGCGGGTTGTTCATCCCGAATCGCGAAAAAACATTGTTGAACTTGAGATGGTGGAAAACCTTTCGGTTTCGGGCAGGGAGGTGCGGTTTGCCCTTAAATTCAACCGACCCAATGATCCATTCATAGAATCAATGAAAAAGTCATGTGTGGCTGCGATTGAATCACAGCTCGGCGAGGATGTGAAGGTACGGGGAAATATCGGCACCATTGTCCCGGAAAGGAAGGATAAGGAGCGCCAGGTTTTGCCGGGAGTGAAGAATATCATTGCTGTTGCTTCCGGCAAGGGGGGGGTTGGTAAATCAACTATCGCCGTGAACCTGGCAGTCGGTCTAAAAAACAAAGGCTATTCAGTTGGATTGTTGGATGCAGATGTTTATGGACCGTCAATTCCAAAGATGTTCGACCTGGAGGGAGCAACCCCCACCGGGAAGAAAGAAGATGGGACTGAGTGGATCATTCCCATAGAAAAACGCGGGATCAAGCTGCTCTCCGTCGGATTTTTTGTAAAGCCTGAAGATGCGCTGGTATGGCGGGGTCCGATGGCAACAAGCGCGCTTAAGCAGTTGATCACCCAGGGTGACTGGGGAGAGTTGGACTACCTGATCCTTGATATGCCGCCCGGTACGGGGGATGTGCATCTGACCATTGTCCAGGAGGTGCCTGTCACCGGGGCAGTGATCGTGAGTACCCCGCAGGAAGTTGCCCTGGCGGATGTAATAAAAGGAATTAATATGTTTACCGGCGACAAAGTTAATGTCCCGGTACTGGGACTTGTGGAGAATATGGCATGGTTTACCCCGGAAGAACTCCCCGAAAACCGCTATTATATTTTCGGGAAGGAAGGGTGCAGGCAACTGGCAGAAAAGCTTGGCATCGAATTACTGGGCCAGATACCGATCGTGCAGGGAATATGTGAGTCGGGTGACCAGGGAGTGCCGGTTGCCAGTGATGAAACCTCTTCTATGGGCAAGGCATTTGGAGAGCTTGCAGAAAAGGTGGCTGAGGTGACAGAAAAACGGAACAGGGAGCTGGATCCCACCCGTAAAGTTGAGATTACAGACAAGTAACTTTCGTAAGGAATAAAGACCAATGGAAGATATCAGAAATCGAGTTGAAGCTGCACTGGAGAAGGTAAGACCCTACCTTGTAGCCGACGGGGGAGATATAGAGCTGGTTGAGGTGACAGAAGACAACATCGTAAAAGTACAGCTTACCGGGGCGTGCCATGGTTGTCCATTCAGTATGCAGACCCTGAAGGCGGGAGTTGAAATGGCCGTGAAAAAAGAGGTCCCGGAGATCGTTGAAGTGATCGATATCAGCACACAGTAGTCAATTCCAACGTATATTAGTTGTTGTTCTCCCGGCGGGATCATATTTTTGTATCCCGGGTAAAATATCTGCACTTAAACTTAGTTAGTATACTAGGATAAACCTTTTGTGAACTTGCGTCGGCGCCGAATACCACATATATACATCTTCCTGGCATTGATTGCAGGATTGATCGTTTCATGCAGTGTTGAGAAGAATACTGCAGCAACGCGTAATTTCCACAATCTCACCTCTCATTACAACATCTATTTCAATGCAAGTGAGAGTTACAAGCAGGGTCTGGAACGTGCCGCTGAGTCATTCTCCGATGATTTCACATCCATTCTTCCCCTGTTCTATTATGAGAGTGAATCTGTTCAGCAGTCGGTGAGTTCTCCGATGAAGCGTGCAATTGACAAGTGCACCAAGGTGATCACATTCCATTCGATCACTGCAAAGCCAAAGGTGAAAAAGGGAAAGCAGTCGGAAAAGGACAAGGCCTTCTACGAAAAGGAAGAATACAACAAATGGGTGGATGATTGTTACCTGCTCGTTGGAAAAGCCTACATGCACCAGGGAGAATTTTTCAAGGCGATCGAATCCTTCAAGCATGTATTAAAGACCTTTCCCGAGTTGGAGACCTACCACCTTGCGATGACCTGGCTGGTAAGGGCCTACAATGTAATCGGGGATCCGGACCGGGCCGAAGAGCTGATCGTGGTGCTCCAGGATGTTGATGAGTTTCCTGAGAAGTACGAAGAACAGCTCTACACAACACTTGCCGATCATTACATGCGGCAGGAGGATCATGCAAAGGCATCTGATTTCCTGGAGAAGGCCCTCGATACCAGGCCGAAGAAACAAAAGAGGATTCGATATACGTACATCCTGGCCCAGTTGCACAGCCGGGCAGGAAACGGTGAACAGTCCATTGCCAATTACAAGAAGGTTATCAGGATGAATCCTCCATATGTGATGGCATTCAATGCCAAGGTCAGTATGGCCGAAGCCTTCCAGGCGGGAGCATCCAATAGTGATGAGATCAAGAAGATCCTGAACAAGATGCTCAGGGACTCGAAGAACGAGGAGTTCAAGGACCAGATCTATTATGCCCTTGGAAACATCTATATGGAAGAGGGGGAACGTGAAAAGGCCATCGAGTATTACCACCTTTCTGTGAATGCAAGTGTACAGAACAATTATCAGAAGGGAGAGTCCTGCCTCACGCTTGCGAAGATCTATTATAATGAACCTGTTTATACGCTCTCGGCTGCCTATTACGATACAGCAGTAAACCTGTTGCAGAGTGATTACCCGGGATATGCCGGATTACAGACCCGTTCCATGAGTCTGAACAATCTTGTTGGTAATCTCAATACCTATGAATTACAGGATAGCGTGCAGGTACTGGCATCCATGCCAGAAGCTGACCGTATCGCTGCAATTGACAAGATCATTGCACAGGTGATCGAAGAGGAGGAGCAGGCCCGTTTAAGGGAACAGCAGGCGATGCAGGATATGCAGTATTCTCAGTCCGGTATGTTCGACAACCAGTCGGCAAACTCCGGAACCACCCGGCAAGGGGGGAAGTGGTATTTCTATAACCTCAATGCAAAAAGTTTCGGACAACCTGAATTCAGGATGAAATGGGGAGAGCGTAAACTGGAGGACAACTGGAGAAGAAACAACAGGCAGTCGGTTACCGACCTGCTCGATGAGGAAGGAGAGCAGGCAGCAGAGGATGGTGATGGAGTGGCGGTACAGATCATCGATAATAAGTCACGGGAGTATTACCTCAGGGATATACCGCTCACCGATTCTGCCATAGAGGTTTCAGATGTGAAACTCGAGGAAGCCCTTTACAACATGGGAATGATCTACAGGAATGACCTTCTGGATTACGACAGGGCCATTGAGTCACTGGAAGAGCTGATCAGCAGATATCCCGACGGCAATTATACAATGGCTTCCTACTACTACCTGCACGACCTTTACAATACTGTACAGCAGCCCCAGAAAGCAAATTACTACAAAGACCTGCTCAGCAGGAAATATCCCGACAGCCATATGGCCATGTTGCTTACAAATCCGGACTATATCAGGGAATTGGAGGAGGAGCAGGCCAAAGAGGAACGATTCTATGAAGAGGTCTATACAGCATATAAGAACGAAGCATTCAGCACGGTGATCCGTAAAGCGGATGAGGGAATGATGATCTACAGTGAAAATGAGGATATGTCCATGCGGCTTTCCTATCTTAAGGCTTTATCGGTGGGTGCGGTAAGGGGCAAAGAGGCCATGAAGACGGAGCTGGATACCCTGTTGGCGAGGTACCCCGGAACCGAAATTGCCGGAGAAGCACAGGAAATCATCGATTATATGTATGTTGCATTCCCGGTGATCAAGGAGGCTGAACAGGAAAGAGAGGCGATCGCCCTGTATAGTTACGATCCGGATGCAGAGCACAAATTTGTCCTTGCCCTCAGGAAATCTGAAAACCTGAACATGGTGAATTTCAATCTCCTCAACTACAACCTGGATAATTTCAGTGCTTACGATCTCACCATTCGACTGCAGAGACTCGGGGTTGACTACAACCTGCTTGAGGTGGGTGATTTTGGAAGCTACGACGGAGTTAAAAGGTACGCCGATCGCGTACAGTATGATATTGACCAGATCATGGGGGATATTCCCGCCGACAATTACGAAGTGCTGTTGATCTCCGTTGATAACTACAACAAACTGCTGGAGGAAAAAGAGGTGACCCCCTACCTGTTGTTCCACAGGAAAAATTATGGTCAACAATGACAAAACCGATCCGCATACTCTGGACAGATGATGAAATTGACCTGCTCAAACCCTATATCCTTTTTCTCGAAGAAAAGGGATATTCGGTTGACACTTCCAGCAATGGCGAGGAGGCAATTGAAAAGGTCGGTAATGAGACCTACAACCTGATCTTCCTGGATGAGAATATGCCCGGTTTGAGCGGACTGGAGACGCTGGAGAGGATCAAGAACCTGGTGCCTTCCGTTCCGGTCATCATGATCACCAAATCGGAGGAGGAGGACATCATGGATGAGGCGATCGGAAGCAAGATCGCCGACTACCTCATCAAACCAGTGAATCCGAAGCAGATTCTGCTTACCATTAAAAAACACATTGACTCAAAACGACTGGTTACACAGAAGACAACTTCTGCTTACCAGGTACAGTTCAGCCAGATCGGTTCACTGATCAATGAAGCCCGTTCCTTTGAGGATTGGGTATCAGTGTACCAGAAACTTGTGTTCTGGGAACAGGAGCTTGAGTCGTCTGAAGAGTCAGGCATGAATGAAGTCCTCGCCATGCAGTGGTCTGAGGCAAACAGTGAATTCACCCGCTTTATAAAATCAAATTACGTCGATTGGTTTTCCGGGTCTTCGGAGAACAAACCAATACTCTCACCACAGGTATTTACAGAGGCGGTATTTCCATTGCTGGACAAAGGCAAGGTGGCTGTCCTGGTAATCGATAACCTGCGGTATGATCAGTGGAAGTTGATAGAGAACCAGATCAATGAGCTTTTCAGGGTTGAAGATGAAATGATCTACTGCAGTATCCTTCCGACGGCAACGCAATATGCCAGGAATGCAATGTTTTCCGGGCTGATGCCGGCTGAGATCAGTAAACTGAAACCGGAATACTGGATCAGCGAAGAGGAAGACCGTGGTAAGAATCTCTACGAAGAAGAGTTACTGAAGTACCAGATGAAACGGAAAGGGCTGGGTCATACCATGCATTATGAAAAGATCAGCAACCTAAAACACGGGAAAAAGGTGGTTGACAATTTCAGTGATCTCATGAATTATGACCTGAATGTACTCGTATACAATTTCGTGGATATGTTGTCACACGCCCGCACAGAGATGGATGTGATCAGGGAGCTTGCATATGACGATAAATCATACAGGGCACTTACACTCACATGGTTTAATAACTCTTACCTGCTCGATTTTATCAGGCTGCTCTCTGAGAACAATGTTCAGCTTGTATTGACCACCGATCACGGAGCAGTGAGGGTACAACGCCCGGTAAAAGTGGTTGGCGACAGGCACACCTCGGCCAATCTGCGTTACAAGCAGGGTCGGAACCTGAGTTTTAAAAAGGGTGAGGTCTTCGAGATCGATCAGCCCGACAAGGTACACCTCCCGATGACCAATGTAAGTACCTCATATATTTTTGCAGGTTCGGACGATTACATGGTCTATCCGAACAATTACAACCATTATGTAAACCATTACAGGAACACATTCCAGCATGGAGGAATCTCCCTTGAGGAGATGGTGATCCCTTGCGCTGTATTGATGCCACGTTGATGCCATGATCAGGATCGATATTCCATCCATACGAGAGATAGACAGTGCTGCAGAGGAGCTGCTTTTGGCCATTGGCACCCATACGAAGATCGCCTTTTCAGGCGAGATGGGTGCAGGTAAAACCACGCTTATACAGGCGCTCTGCCGTGCACTTGGTGTTGAGGACGTGGTCAACAGTCCGACTTTCGCCCTGATCAATGAATATTTTACCAGGTCAGGAGCATCGGTGTATCATTTCGACCTGTATCGCATCGATGACATCACGGAGCTGTATGATTTCGGGTACGAAGATTATTTCTATTCCGACCAGGTGTGCCTGATCGAATGGCCGGAAAAGGCAATGGAACTAATGCCGGAAGATCTGCTGCTGCTTGAGATTCATGTGAACGATGATGGAAGCAGGACAGTAAGCGGACCGGTAAAGCGGTAATTTTTTCATTGATCTTTCTGCCAGGTTTCCTGACCTTTTGAGCGAAATTGCGGAAATCCTGGTGAATGGCCCTGTAAACTGCAGTTTACTTGACAATCCCCCATAATTGTGCTATTTTAGGTTCGCTAAAACTGACCCAATGAACAAAAAAGGAGGGAAGCCCCTGGACCTCAGGAAGGAAGCGTTGCTGCCCCAGGAAGAGATGCTTGAGGTGGAGACCATCAAACAACAGATGGTCATCGGGATTCCAAAAGAAGACACAGAAGTGGAGAGTCGTGTACCACTGACCCCGGAGGCGGTTGAAATACTTACTGGTCATGGTCACCAGGTCATTATCGAGTCCGGCGCCGGCGATGCGGCAAATTATCCCGACAACCAGTATGCCGAATCGGGCGCCCTGATCACGGAGAGCCGCGATGATGTTTTTAGGGCCGATATTGCTTTGAAGATCAATCCTCCAAGCCTGAAAGACATTGATCGCATGAAAGAGCGCCTGATGTTGCTCTCCTCTTTCCAGGCAAGAATACATGTCAGCAGGGAGTATATTGACAAGCTGATGCAGAAAAGGATCACCGCTATTTCCATGGAGAGGATACGGGATGAACATGAATGTTATCCGTTGATAAGAAGCATGAGCGGAATCGCCGGTAATACGGCTGTCCTGATCGCCGGAGAGTACCTGAGCAATGCCCGGGGAGGCAAAGGGGTTATGCTGGGTGGTCTCACCGGGATCACCCCGACCGAAGTCGTAATACTCGGAGCCGGTACCGCCGCTGAATTTGCAGTCAGGGCAGCTAAAGGGATGGGGGCCGTTGTGAAGGTCTTCGATGAATCTGTCCACAGGCTCAGGCGCTTACAGTCTGCAGTCGGGCACGACATTCCCACCTCGATCTTCCACCCAAAGGTCATTGAGAAGGCACTGAAATCAGCCGATGTAGTCATCGGCGCCGTCAGGAATGATGATGACAACTCCGCTTTTTTTATTACCGAAGAGATGGTCATGGGCATGAAAAAGGGATCTGTCATCGTGGATATCAGCATCGATCATGGTGGGTGTGTGGCAACATCTGAGGTGAGGTCAGAGAAAGACCCGGTTTTTACAAAGCATGGGGTGATCCACTATTGTGTGCCGAACATCCCTTCCAGGGTGGCACGTACGGCCTCCATTGCTATCAGTAACGTTGTTACCCCGATGTTGAAGAGTATGGGCATACTTGGAGGGATGACCATGCACCTGAAGGAGGATGACGGACTCAGACACGGGGTTTACATTTACAACGGGATCCTTACCAGCAGTTCGATTGGAAAACGATATGGCATTCCGTCTAAAGACATTGACCTGTTGATGGCAGCATTCTGAAAGAAAATATTTCTTATGAGTGATCCATGTAATTTATACTGTTCAGAAAGACGTTTTTCCGTGCATCATGGGATACGTGAATGGATGTTGCTGACAATTTTGGTGTTGCTGGCGGTCACTGCCTGCCAGGAGACAGGGGATGTAAACCAGGGGGAAATATTGCTCAGCTCGGAGTTTGATTTTGAGACTGCATCGGTCAATGGATTCAATTTCGAAACCGGCAAACGTACACGCTATCCCTCAACGGGGGAGCCACTCCCCGATGTGATTGCCGACATGTTCAGGCGGGTGGATGGAACGGTCAGGCCTGGCTTCACTTCCCCTTCAAACCCTCATGGGTTCTCACTGGCAGGTGCCTTTGAAAGCATGGGGGAATCGCGTGATTTTTTTGAGAATGAGCTGACCGCCATTGACACAACAGCTTCATTCAATCCCTCCAGCGACACCGTCAGGGAATACCAGGTATGGGTACTGAAAACCTCCCTGAACAAATTTGTGAAACTACATGTAAAGGAGACCTCTGTTGTGAAAGATCCCGCTGGTGAACACGTGGAGGTGCTGTTTGACTATTATTATCAGCCCGACGGATCCGCCACATTTACGCAGTAATTTTTTGAATTGATTTTCTTATCTTGGCAACTGTTCGTCACTCAAACTTTCTGCATTTCGAATGAATTATATTCTGATCGGTTTCATTTTCTACCTGGCAATGATCCTGGTTATTGGTTTCCTGACCTTTAAGAGCAACAAGAATCACAGTGACTTCTTTGTGGCCGGAAGAAAGCTGAATCCATGGGTGGTGGCATTTTCAGAGCGCGCCAGCGGGGAGAGTGCATGGCTTCTGCTTGGGCTTCCCGGAGCCGCGTACGCATTGGGTTTCCTGGAGATATGGACAGCCCTTGGCTGTGTGCTGGGAATTATCTTTTACTGGTTTGTCATTGCCAAAGACCTCCGGGATGAATCGGAAAAGGTGGAGGCGATTACCTTACCCACCTTTTTTGCAGCCCGTCATAAAAGAGGCCAGTCTGCCATCCGGATCCTGGCCACAGGGATCATTATTTTCTTTTTCATCTTCTACCTCTCTGCCCAGATCAATGGTGCAGGGAAGATCCTGAATGCAACCTTCGGGATCAATAATGTACATGGCATGTTGCTTGGCGCCCTGGTCATCATTTTTTATACAATGATGGGTGGTTTTTTTGCTGTTGCCTGGACCGACCTTGTGCAGGGGATCATCATGGTAGGCACCCTGGTGATCCTGCCCATAGCCGGATTTATCGAGCTTGCGGAGCGCGGGGTCAGTCTTTCCGGGGAGATGCAGGGAATGCAGTCGGCCGATGGCCTTTCCCTGTTTTCATTAACAGGGGGAAAGACAGGATGGGCAGCAGCAGCATTGGTCATCAGCGGACTCAGCTGGGCGTTTGGCTACATGGGGCAGCCTCATTTGCTGACCCGTTTCATGTCGATCCGGAGTTCAGACAAGATCCGGGTCTCAAGACGTATTGCCATTACCTGGGCAATACCGGCATTTACAGGAGCGATGCTGATCGGCGTAGTCGGTGTGGCCATGCACGGACAAGGGTATTTTGAGGATATAGAACAGATCATGCCACACCTTGCCACCACCCTTCTGCCTGCATGGCTTGCAGGCATCCTGATCAGCGGAGCCATCGCCGCGATGATGTCCACAGCCGACAGTCAGCTGCTGCTGATCAGCTCTTCCGTGATCGAGGATCTGTACCATCAAACCTTTGGCAAAGAGGTGACAGACCGGTTCATGTTGCGTGCAAGCAGGATCATCACTGTTCTGATCGGGGTCGTAGGCCTTGGGATCGCCATCTGGTCTGATAAACTGATATTTGCAATGGTTTCTTATGCATGGGCCGGGCTCGGTTCTTCATTTGGACCATTGCTGCTCCTGATGCTCAAGTGGAGAAAGGTAACGTGGCAAGGGGCTTTAGGCGGAATGATTACCGGCTTTGTCACGACGGTTGTCTGGTCAGAAATAGCGGTCCTTGATGATGCATTGAGCGTGAGGTTTGTTTCCTTTGTACTTGCATTTTTAGCGGTATGGATCGTGAGCCTGGCCACACAGGACAAAAAGGACCTTCAGAAGAGATGATGAATCAATCGGAAAAAAAAACTCAGCCATTGAAGGCATTTGCCTTGCATACGGTCAC
Source organism: uncultured Bacteroidota bacterium (assembly GCA_937129385.1). Taxonomy (GTDB): domain Bacteria; phylum Bacteroidota; class Bacteroidia; order Bacteroidales; genus M55B112. The sequence continues at coordinate 29,354 of CAKZNC010000217.1, read as the reverse complement.
TGGATCATTCAAATAAACTAATTGTATCAATGCGTGTCATTTACTCACTGGTTACGGGACTATATTACCTGACAATCCGCTTTGCAGCCGCATGGAATCCAAAAGCCTCAAAATGGGTGGCCGGCAGAAAAGGCTGGAGAGAGAGGATGTCGGACTCATTTTCCGGCAATGAGAATGTGATATGGGTACATTGTGCTTCCCTTGGCGAGTTCGAACAGGGACGCCCGGTGATCGACTGGATCAAACAAAATCATCCTGATGAAAAGTTATTGCTGACTTTCTTCTCACCCTCGGGTTATGAGAAGCGGAAGGGATACCCTGCTGCAGACGTGGTCATGTATCTGCCTCCTGACAGCCCGAAAAACGCAGGCGACATGCTCGACCTGGTTCCGGTCAGTATGGCCCTGTTCATCAAATATGAATTCTGGTACTTCCACCTCGACGAACTCAGGAAAAGAGAGATCCCCACGTTCCTCATCTCTGGTTATTTCAGAAGCACACAATTATTCTTCAAATGGTACGGGGGATGGTACCGTAAAATGCTGGGGTTTTACACACAGATATTTGTGCAGGACCAATCTTCACGTGATTTACTGGACAGCATCGGGATCAATGGTGCTATGGTGGCTGGTGATACGCGTTTTGACAGGGTTATGCAGATCGCCGAAAACAAACAGCAGGTGCCGCTCCTCGAAAAATTTGGTGCCGCAGGCGACATTGTTGTTGGAGGAAGTGCCTGGGAAGATGATGAGCAAGTCCTCAGGGAGGTTTATATAATGAGTGACAGTTCTCTACGGCTGATCATCGCACCGCATGAACCTACCCGGAAGACGATCGACAGGTTAAGGGAGATGTTTCCTGATCACCTGCTTTTCTCACAGATTGATCAGGATACTGTCCGGGATGTTCGCGTGATCATTGTTGATACGATCGGTCATCTTTCCTCCCTCTATCATTATGGTACAGTTGCGGTCATTGGTGGAGGTTTCGGCAAAGGGATCCACAATGTCCTGGAGGCAACAGCTGCTGGTTTACCTGTCTTTTTCGGTCCCAATTATAAAGGTTTTCACGAGGCCAGGGAACTGGTTCACCTGGGCTGTGCAGTGCCTGTGACCGACCCTCGCGGTGCAGGGGAAAGGATCATGGAACTGCTCGCCGATCGCAGTGAACTTGAACGGAGGTCTGCCCAGGCTTCCCGTTATACGGCTCAAAAAACAGGTGCAACCGACCGGATCGTGAATGAAATATTTCACAGCTGAAGTAGGCGGCGATCACCAAAATGTTTTTCATCTTTTCATATACAGCTTTCAAGATACAGAACTCACTGTTTGTCAAAGGTGGTTTTGTAACCATCACGTAATAAGGTAGTTACAATCACGACCCAAATCGAGATTATCTGCTGTACAGCATTTGATTGATGCTGATACAGTTAGCCGGGAAGTTGATTTCTTGTTAATAAAAACGAAACGGATTTTGATCATCAGTATATGATTTCTTCCTAATTTCATTTCCCAATTTCGGTTTCACCGAAGGTCCATCAGAATCCCATTTTTTTGAAAGATCGGTTGAGGAGTGCAGCGGATTACGGGACCTTATTATATCAAGCGAACGGGGAGCTATGTGTTAAAGTGAAGTAGGTCAATGAGTTAAAGGGGTGTTGAAAAAGATATCCGATTCGTTAATAACTCAAAAAGGGGCGAGGGAACAGGATTACTAAATTGCTTGTTACAATCGGGGCAGAAGCCGGGATGATATTAACCACTTTATTAAATTGAACTGTATGTCAGATCAGGGAGCAACACAAAAGGGACAGGTAGTCCTGGAAAAAGATGTAAATGAGGCAAAAGAGGTGAGGCAAGAGACCGGGAAGAGGAAGACCTACTCCAATGAAGAGGCTTTTGAATCGTCACTGAAATATTTCAAGGGGGATGAGTTGGCGGCCCGCGTATGGGTGAATAAATATGCCCTGAAGGATTCATACGGACGTCTCTACGAAAAAAATCCTGATGACATGCATCACAGGCTGGCAAGTGAGATCGCCAGGATAGAAAAGAAATATCCGAATCCCCTCTCCCACGATACGTTGTATGACCTGATGAAGAATTTCAGGTACATTGTGCCCCAGGGGTCTCCTATGACCGGCATTGGGAATGATTTCCAGATCGCCAGTTTGTCCAATTGTTTCGTGATCGGGCACCAGGGACCTTCAGATTCATATGGAGGGATCATGAAGATTGACCAGGAGCAGGTGCAATTGATGAAGCGGCGCGGGGGGGTCGGGCACGACCTTTCTCACATTCGCCCCAGCGGGAGCCCGGTGCTCAATAGCGCACTCACATCTACAGGAGTAGTTCCCTTCATGGAGCGCTACTCCAACTCCACCAGGGAAGTGGCGCAGGATGGCCGGCGTGGCGCACTGATGCTGAGTATCTCAATTAAGCACCCAGATGCGGAACACTTCATCGATGCGAAGATGGAGTCGGGCAAAGTAACCGGAGCCAATGTATCAGTGCGGATCGATCATGAATTCATGAAATCAGTGGTGGATGGCAGTACCTATACGCAGAAGTATCCGATCCATTCTGATGAACCGGACTACACCAAGGAGATAGATGCCAGGCAACTCTGGACAAAGATCGTTCATAATGCATGGAAATCAGCTGAACCCGGCATCCTGTTCTGGGATACCATTGCCTCAGAATCGGTGGCAGACTGTTATGCAGAAGAGGGATTCCGGACTGTGTCAACCAACCCCTGCGGCGAGATTCCGCTGTGTCCATATGACAGTTGCCGTCTGCTGGCCATCAACCTGTTCAGTTATGTTGACCAGCCGTTCACAGACAAATCGGTATTCAACTGGAAAAAATTCAAAAAGCATATTGGTCTTGCCCAGCGGATGATGGATGACATCATTGACCTTGAACTTGAAAAGATCGATGCGATCCTGCATAAGATCAAATCCGATCCGGAAGATGAAGAGATCAAGCGTGTCGAGATCAATCTATGGGAGAATATAAGGAGCAAGGCCCTGGAGGGTCGCAGGACAGGTGTGGGAATTACTGCGGAGGGTGATATGCTGGCGGCACTCGGACTCAGGTACGGCAGTGAAGATGCGGTTGATTTTTCAGAAGAGGTGCACAAAACCATCGCCCTGGAGGCATACAGATCCAGTATGAACATGGCAAAAGAGCGCGGAGCCTTTGGTGTTTTTGATGCTGCAAAAGAGGAGAACAATCCTTTTATCCAGCGATTGGGCAAGGAAGACCCCCAGCTGATCGAGGACATCAAGAAGTACGGCAGACGCAATATCTCCCTGCTGACCATCGCACCTACGGGGACAACCAGCCTGATGACACAGACCACCTCAGGGATCGAGCCGGTATTCCTTCCCGCTTACAAACGCAGGAGGAAGGTGAATCCAAATGACAAAGATGCAACCGTAACATTTGTAGACGAAGTGGGAGACAGCTGGGAAGAATACAATGTGTTCCATCATAATTTCATGAACTGGTTAAAGATCAACGGTCACAATCCTGAAGAGGTAAAAAGATATGACGACGAAGCCGTAGAAGCGCTCGTTAAAGATTCTCCCTATTACAAGGCCACCTCCAACGATGTGGACTGGGTATCCAAGGTAAGGATGCAGGGACGAGTGCAGAAGTGGGTCGATCACTCCATCAGTGTAACGATCAATCTGCCATCCGATGTAAATGAGGAGCTCGTCGGAGAGCTCTACGTAGAGGCGTGGAAAAATGGTTGTAAAGGGGTGACCGTTTACAGGGACGGGTCAAGAACGGGTGTGCTGATATCAGCCAGCGAGAAGGATAAGAAGACAGATTCCCCGTTTCCCAAGAAACGTCCACAGGTACTGGACGCCGATATCCTTCGTTTCAGAAACAACAAGGAGGAGTGGATCGCATTTATCGGGCTGATCGACGAGCGTCCCTACGAGATTTTTACCGGTAAGAAGGAGGACGATGGCTTCCCGATCCCGAAATCGATACGTACCGGGAAGATCATTAAGACGAAGCAGGACGACGGAGAGACCCGCTATGATTTTCAGTATACAAACAAATACGGGTACAAAGTAACCATGGGGGGCCTTTCCCACCAGTTTCACAAAGAGTTCTGGAACTACGCGAAGCTTATTTCCGGGGTATTGAGACATGGGATGCCCGTTGTGGATAGCGTGGATCTGATCACCTCGCTCAGGCTGGATGATGACAATATCAACAACTGGACTGCCGGAGTGGCCAGGGCACTGAAAAAATACATTCCCAACGGAACCGAAGTCAAGGGGAAAGCCTGTGAAGACTGCGGGTCGGGACATTTAATATATCAGGAGGGCTGTCTGATCTGCACAGATTGCGGTTCTTCGAAATGTGGGTAAGCTGTAGCTAGCAATATACTCCTAATAAAAAGCCGGCAAAATCTGCCGGCTTTTTTGATCATTCAATTCAGGAAAGAACTACTGGCCTGGAGGCATGATCTACCTGATCACATCCAGTTCCCTGCCCACTTTTTTAAAAGCTTGCAGTGCCTTTTCCAGGTGAGCCCTGCTGTGCGCCGCTGAGAGCTGGACCCTGATACGGGCCTCTCCTTTTGGTACAACCGGGTAATAGAATCCGATCACATAGATTCCCTGCTCCAGCAGTTTCGTTGCGAAATCCTGTGAAAGTTTTGCATCATAGAGCATGACTGCGCAGATGGCAGATTCGGTGGGTTTGATATCGAACCCGGCCTCCCTCATCTCCCTGATAAAGAATGCCGTATTTTCATGCAGCCTGTCCTGCAGCTCGGTGGTTTCCGACATCATGTCGAACATCCGGATCCCGGCGCCGACCACCACAGGGGGCAGGGAGTTTGAAAAGAGGTAGGGGCGGGATCGCTGTCGCAGCATCTCGATGATCTCTTTCTTCCCGGTGGTAAATCCGCCAATGGCACCCCCGAATGCTTTGCCGAGTGTCCCGGTAATGAGATCGACCTTGCCCCTGATGTCGAAGAGTTCGGTCACACCCCTGCCCGTTTTGCCGACCACGCCGGCAGAATGACACTCATCCACCATGACCATGGCATCGTATTTTTCAGCCAGTTCGACCATTTTATCCACCGGGGCAACATTTCCGTCCATGGAGAACACCCCATCGGTCACAATGATCCGGAAGCGCTGCTCCCGGGCCTGTTTCAGCTGCTCTTCCAGGTCCTGCATATCTGCGTTTTTGTAACGATAGCGTTGCGCCTTGCAGAGACGTACACCGTCGATAATGGAGGCATGATTCAGACTGTCGGAGATGATGGCATCCTCCGCGGTGAGCAGTGGTTCAAAGATCCCCCCGTTAGCGTCGAAGCATGCGGCATAGAGAATTGTATCCTCTGTACCGAAGAATTCAGAGATCTTTTTCTCAAGCGCTTTGTGAATATCCTGGGTTCCGCAGATAAAACGTACGGAGGACATTCCAAAGCCGTGCGTATCCAATGCATCCCTGGCAGCTTTCACCAGCTCGGGATGGTTCGACAATCCCAGGTAGTTGTTGGCACAGAAATTCAGCACCTTCTCCCCTGTGCTGATCGTGATCTCTGCATCCTGTGGCGAGGTGATGATACGTTCATCCTTGTACAATCCTGCTTCCCTGATCTCGCTGATCTCTTTTTGAAGGTGTTCTTTGATCTTACCGTACATATTTTCGAATTTTAAGGGTTGATTTTTTTCCTGACCTCACTGATCATGATCCTTGTCATTTTTTCGAGGTCGTACTGAGTTTCATATCCCCAGTCCATTCGTGCGATGGTATCATCAACGCTTTTGGGCCAGGATTCGGCGATCTCCTGCCTGAAGTCGGGTTGATAGCTGATGGTGAATTCGGGAATATGTTTTTTGATCTTTTCAGCCATCTCTTCCGGTGTTGTGCTGAAACCGCCCAGGTTGTAACTGCTGTGGATGGTAAGCCTGGACCTTTCTGCTTCCATGAGGTCGATGGTGGCTTTGATGGCATCGGGCATAAACAGCATGGGCAAAGCGGTCCCCTCCTTCAGGAATGATGCATATGATCCGTTTCGAATGGCTTCGTAAAAGATCTCAACTGCATAATCGGTGGTTCCCCCACCCGCTTCCGTTTTGTAGCTGATCAGACCGGGATACCTGATGCTGCGGACATCCACTCCGTATTTATTGTAATAATAATCACACCATCGCTCCCCGGCGAGTTTGGATATCCCGTATACGGTAATGGGCTCCATGGTCGTCAGCTGGGGTGTTGAAATGCGGGGTGTCGTTGGACCAAACACAGCGATGGAGCTGGGCCAGAACACTTTCTTCACATCTTCAACCATGCGTGCCACTTCAAGGATATTCATCAGGCTGTCCATGTTGATGTTCCATGCCTGGATGGGCAGCTTTTCTGCATTCCCGGAAAGCACTGCTGCGAGGTGGTAGATCTGGGTGATCTTGTGGCGGATCACGAAATGGATCAGCTGCTTGTCGTCCATCACATCCATCACCTGGAAGGGTCCCTCATTTGCAACATCTGCGGGGGGGGTCTTGATGTCGGTACCCCACACATTGTCTTGTCCGTATATCTTTCTTAACTCGACTACCAGTTCAGAGCCGATCTGACCGGAGGCACCGATCACCATGATTTTTTCCATCAGTTTCAGAGCGTTTTGTTTCACTGCGAAATTAGGAGATTCGGGGATTCAAAAAAAATGATGTTGAACATAGTAAAATGATGTTGAACATGGTGACCAGGCGCCAAAAGAAGCAGTGACGTTGCGATGGAGGCTGCTGATTGTCGTTAAGAGACCTGTCAATGGACGGGTTACCATTTCCTCTGCCAGTTTTCCCATCTCCATTCCCGGAGCTCGCCGTATGGGACCACCCCGACACGGTCGGCCCATTGGTCATACAGACCGGTCATCTGTACGACCATTTCAGGGTGCACAGCGGCCAGGTCATTTGTCTCGCTCCTGTCTTTGACAATGTTGTAGAGTTCCCATGGAAAGTATTTCATGTTGTCATAATCATAACGACTTACGATCTTCCAGTCGCCTTTCCTGACGGCCCGGTTTCCTTCATGTTGCCAATAGAGGAGATCATGGCCTTTTCGCTTTTCACCCCTGAAAATGGGAAGGAGGCTTATACCTTCGGTTGGCAGGATTGGGTGACCGGCGTACTGTTCAGGATACACCGATCCCGAGATATCTGCAATGGTGGGCATGATATCGATGATGTGCGCCACCTGCCTGTCGGTTCGCCCGCCCTCGATCATTTTTGGATACCAAGCGATTAGAGGTGTGGAGCTGCCGCCTTCGTGGGTCCAGTGTTTGAACCAGCTGAACGGGGTATTGCTGACGTTGGCCCAGGAGTGTTCATAGCCGTCGAATGATTCCGGTGTTCCGGGCAATGCACCCGGTTTGCCCCTGTGCGGGGCTTCGTGGCAACCCCCGTTGTCGGAGAGGAAAAGGACCAGCGTGTTGTCACTGTCACCCATCTCCTCCAGGGCTTGCATGACCTTTCCGATGTTCTGGTCCATCCGGTCGACCATTGCGGCATACACGGCCATCAGTCGGTCGTAATACCTGCGCGTGCTGTCGTCGAGTTGGGCCCAGTCTTTTGCATACATGTTCCTTGGTGAAAGCTCCCATTCGGCAGAGATGATTCCCAGCTCTTTCATGCGCTGGTAACGTTGCTTCCGCATGACGTCCCAGCCGGCCATGTATTTCCCCTGGTATTTCTGAATATCTTCCTCGAAGGCATGCAGCGGCCAGTGTGGGGCGGTAAAGGGGAGGTAGAGGAAGAACGGCTGTTCGGAATTCTTCTCCCGGAGCTCCCGGATGTACTTAATGGCACGGTCGGCATACGCGTCGGTGGCATACCATTGGCTTCCGTCTTCGTTTTTGAGCGGTTTGTACCGGGTCTGACCGGTGTCGACCCATTCTCCCGGGATCTCCCGCAGGGTATCTTCTATGATGTAATCCCTTCCCTCCGCGACGCCGAAGTAATGACCGGTGGTGCCATTGCTGCAATACTGGCGGTCGAAGCCCCTTTTCATGGGCCAGGTGTTCCTGGGGTATCCCACATGCCATTTCCCGGAGATCATGCAATGGTAACCGTTTTCACCCAGCAGTTCGGCCAGCGTGATGCACTCCTTGTTGAGGAATCCGCGGTATGAGGGCAGACTGTCATCGGAACTCATGTCCCCCACACCAGCCTGGTGGGGATAGAGTCCGGTAAGCAGGGCGGCCCTGGACGGACAACAACGGGCGGCATTGTAGAAATTGGTCATCTTCAGCCCTTCGGCTGCCAGGCGGTCGATGTTGGGTGTCTCTATTTCCCCGCCAAAACATCCGATATCGGAGTACCCCATGTCGTCGGCAAGGATGACGATGATGTTGGGGGGTTGATCAGAAGATGAATTTTTCAGGGGTGATGAACATGTGGTTGTCAGTATCGCGATCACTGCAAGTATGCCGGGAAGGGTTCTCATGGTTATTGACATTGGTGTGCATTAAAGATAGGGGAAATGATCGAAATTCTTTGAACCAATAGGTCACTGTTGTGTTGGACTTTCAGGGAGCGATCCCGGGAATTAAAAGAAATTGGAGGAATGATGGCACAATCAAAAATTCTTGTTACAGCGTCAACGGGGAATATCGGATTGCCCCTTTCGAAGGCACTTCAAAGGAGAGGAATTCATTTTACTGCAGCTACGCGAGATGCAGACAGGGCGAAAAAGGAATTCGGATTTGATACAGATACGGTACACCTGGATTTCAAGGATCCGTCGGGATTTGGTCCGGCCCTGGAGGGAAAGGAACTTCTATTCCTGTGCGGACCCTCTGCAACACCAGGTGCCCAGGAGCTTCTGAAGCCGCTGGTGGAGGAGGCAATTGCAGGGGATGTAAAGCATGTTGTGTTTGTTGCCTCATATCCCGGATTGATGGAGTTGATCGAAAAGAGTGATATGAACTTTACCTTCCTGAAAGCAAATTTCTTCATGCAGAACTTCGAGATGTACCAGGCCGAAGACATCAGGGAGAGGGATCAGATATTTTTGCCAACCGGAGCTGGGAAAGCACCTTTTATCCATACAAGGGATATTGGCGAAGCTGCGGCGGTGGTGATGGAGAATCCGGGTGCATATGAAGGTGAGACCATCTATCTTACCGGACCGGAATCCATGGATCATTTCAGGGCGGCAGATATCTTTTCAGATGTGCTTGGTCGGAAGATCAGTTACCAGGATCCGGATGACGATGAATACCGGAAGGAGATGGAGGCTCGCGGGTATTCGGAAGAATATATCGAAGCCATGATTGCTGTTTTCGGGAAAATAAAGAAAGGTCAGGTTGCAAGTTATTCAGATGGTTTTGAGAATATAACCGGGAGAAAGCCGGCAACACTGAAGGAGTATGTGGAGGAAAATCGGGAGGAGTTTGTTTAGTTGGCAATGGGCAATGAGCAAAGGGCAAAGGGCTATTGATTGAACAATATCCACATGTGATTCTGTGCATCTTGGTATGCCTTCAGTTGTCGGCTATCTGCACCAGCCTCCTGATATCGCTGGACACATCTTATCAGACATAATGCAAACTGTACCTCTTAGAAGCCGGAAACCTGTTCCAGTTTCATGCGGACTTTGAGTTTTTCAGACCCATATTTATGGAGCAGCCACTGGTAGATGGTAAATGCAGGGAGCAGCATTCCCAGGAGATAGATAAAATCTTCCACGGGGATGGTGGTGATCCTGGTTGAAAGGTTTTCCGCATTGTTGTACCAGACGACCGGGATGCGGGTAAGAATGCCATTGACGATGATAAACGGGATGAAAGAGACCAGGTAGGTCAGCAAGAACCCCGAGAACCATGTTTTCCATGTTTTCAACACCAGTTGAAGTGCCAGGAAGGGCAGCACAAATGCGATGGTTGTGAAGGTGTATGTCTTCCCCCATGTCAGTGGGAGTGCAACCAAAGCTGCAATGACCATCACCCAGGTGGCATATTTTGCAAACAGGGGAATATAGAATTTTTTCACAAAGAACCGCAATACCTCGTGGAGGAAGAAGATACAGTATGGAATGACAAGGAAGAACAACCATTCTTCCAGTGGCAGCCCCAGGATGTACCAATCCTTCGTATAGGAGTGATTGAACCCCCATATCCTGTTTTCGGTGAAGATCACATCCCAGATGATGAATAGCAAAGCAGTGAAAAATATTCCAGGGAAGATGAATTTCATCTTACGGTACATAAAGACTCGTTTTTCAAAGCTCTGTGCCAGGGGATAAAGAATTGAGAGCCCAAGGATCAGGAAATATGTCCAGGTACTTTTTTCCATTATTTGATTCCAAGTTTTACGGCAATTGCGCTTTGCACCAGGATCCATATCTTACGCACATTCGAGATCCGGTATCTTTTCTTGAAAATATTCGAGGCATCTGTCTTCCTGATCTTATCAAACAACCTCCTGTAATATGTATATGAAACCAGCACTCCCAGCCTTGAGGCGTTATTCAGTTTTTTAACTCCTGAATAGGCTTCATCGAAATCCTTCTGTATGTCCTGCTCAATAAGATTTTTGGTTGTGTTATTGAATGTGTGCATTTCCACACCAGGGAAATAAAATCTGCCTCTTTCTTCATAGTCGGACTGAATGTCCCTTAGGAAGTTGATCTTCTGGAATGCTTCCCCGAGTTTTCTTGCAGGGGGGATCAGCGCCTCATAAGCTTCATCCTGGCCCTTGTAAAATACGCGCAGGCACATCAGGCCAACAACTTCGGCCGAACCATACACATACTGTTTGAATTCTTCAGGTGTATATTCTTTTTTGCTGAGGTCCATCTCCATGCTGACCAGGAATGCGTCGATCAGTCGTGCATCGATACCGTATTCATTCACTACCCACTGGAACGCATGCAGAATGGGATTTGTGCTCATGCCATCCTCAATGCTCTGGAAGGTGTCCTTCCGGAATTCGGCGAGCTTTCGTTCCTTGTTCTGGTCATGAAAGGTATCGACGATCTCATCGGCTACCCTTACGAAACCATAGATGCCGTAAATTGGCAGTCTGTATTCTTTTTGAAGCAGGCTGACTCCCAGTGAAAATGATGTGCTGTAATTTTTGGTTGTCAGCTTACTGAGGTGCAGTGCATTATGCGTGTACAGGTCCATGTTCTGCAAGTATTCTTTCTGTTACAAGTTTAGAACTGATCACTGTCATGGGCAAACCGGTGCCCGGTATTGTTGAAGCTCCCACATAGTATACATTGTCAAACTCTTCATCATTATTTTTCGGACGGAAATAACCGATCTGGTTCAGGTCATGTGCCAATCCGAGACCGCTGCCCCGGTAGAGATTGAATGCATCACGCCAGTCGACCGGGTCGTAAATGGTTTTGGTGACAAGATTCTCTTTCACATCAAAGCCTGAACGTTCGGAAAGGTCACTCATTATATCATCTGCGAGTTTATCCCGGTCGCTCCAGTCTGGCTTGTACCTCAGGTCAGGCACCGGGCAGAGAATAAACAGGTTTTCATGGCCCGGAGGTGCCATCTCCTCGTTGAATTTCGAATTCACATTCACATAGTAATAAGGTTTATCGAGGTTGATGCTGTTTTTGAAGATCTTGTTCGCGTAATCCTCGAAGTTGTCGCCCAGAAAATAGTTGTGGTGTTCCAGGTTATCGATCTTTCCCTTAACACCAAGGTACATGGTAAATGGTGCAAGGGTCCATTTCATTTTGTCTAGCTTTTCTTCGGTATAGCGCTTCCTGTTGAAGACCTGGTGGCGGAATCCTGCTGCATCACCGTTGATAATGTATGTATCGGCCTCCCATTTCTTACCTTGAGCATCAACAAGTGCTGATACCTGTCCATTTTTGGTTTCATATCCTGTAATTTCTGTGTTATAGTTTATTTCAATTCCCATTTTCTTCATCTCATCCAGCAGTCCTTCCACGATCTTGTACATTCCTCCCCTTACGTTGTAATAGCCGTCATGTACCAGTTCGGTATAGGTGAGGAGGGTATAGACTGCGGGCGTATCATACGGTGTGGCTCCCAGGAAGAACGCCACCAGTGAAAATATTTGTTTCACCTGTTCCGAGGAGAAATGTCTTTCCAGCTCTTTCCAGACGGTACGTATCATTTTGGGACTGTGATGCCATGGGACCCTTGCCAGGGTGAGCAGGTATTGCATCAATGAGTTAAAATTCTGCTTAATCACCAGTTCCTCAGTGTCGTGAAAGAATTTACCGGACGATTTCAGCAGTTTTTCCATGTTCTTTTTGAAATCCGGCTCAATCTCCCGAAACTCTTCCGCCAGTCGATCCAGGTCCTTATATATTGTATACCGCCGATCATCATTCCTGATATTTACCGTGTAAAGCGGATCGAGCTCCACAAATTCAAAAGGTGCTTTGATCCCGATATCTTTGAAAAAATTGTCGAATTCATAGCTCATACTGAAGAACGAGGGGCCCAGGTCCCAGGTAAAACCATCTTTTTTGAGCTGGTTCAATCTTCCCCCGGCCTGGTGGTATTTTTCCACCATTTCAACCTTATAACCCTGGTGGGCCAGTCGCATGGCAGTTGTGAGTCCGCCCAAACCGGTGCCTACAATAAGTGCTTTCCTGTTCACTGTTGTTCTGTTTAATTTTTGTTCAGCCATCTAAAGCAAATGTTAAACAATAGTTTTCCTAAATTGTTTATATTGCTGTAATGAAATTAAATGTTTCTATCATCGGTGCCGGGATTGGAGGTCTGGCCAGCGCCATACGCCTGGCAGTCAGGGGTCATGCTGTTACGGTTTTTGAGCAGTCCGGAAAGCCGGGTGGGAAAATGGGTGAACTGAGGTGGAAGGACTACCGCTGGGATACCGGCCCTTCGCTTTTTACTTTACCAGACCTGATGGAAGAGCTTTTTATACTGGCAGATGAGGAGATGAAGGTTTCGGCAAGGTACGAGCCACTGGAAATCATTACCAAATATTTTTATGAAGACGGAATGGTCATTAATGCATACGGAGATCCCGAGGAGTTTATCCATGAAGTTGCGGAGAAAACAGGAGAGCGTGCCGGGCGGGTCAGGAGGTTCCTACGGAAGTCAAAAAGAATGTATGATCTCACAAGGGATGTATTTATTTTCGGTGTGTTCAACAGTCTGAGTACATTTATATCCTCCAGGTTTCTTAAAGCAGCATTGCAGATCTATCGCCTGGAGGTGTTTTCCACGATGCATGGCGCCAACAGGAGGAGGTTCAGATCGGATCATCTCGTGCAGCTGTTTGACCGGTATGCCACCTATAATGGCAGCAATCCATACAAGGCTCCGGGAACACTGAATGTAATATCGCACCTTGAACACAACCTCGGGGCCTATTTCCCGGAGAAGGGAATGTACAAACTGGCCGATGAACTATATGAACTGGCCAGGCGGGTTGGTGTTACTTTTGAGTTCGAAACACCCGTGGAGAAGATATTATTGAATGAAGGTGTCGTGAAAGGGGTCCGGGTAAAGGGTGAAACCCGGAAATCCGACCTTGTGATCAGTGATGTGGATATCTATTACCTTTACCGTGACTTGCTTACCGACATACCGTTTCCGAAAAAGTACTTTAAACAGGAACGTTCCACTTCGGCAATGATTTTTTACTGGGCCATGGACCGCACATTCCCGGAACTGGAACTCCACAACGTATTCTTCAGCAGTAATTACAGGGAGGAATTCAGGCAGCTTTTCGAACTGAAGGGGATCAGCGAGGATCCTACCGTCTATTTGTTTATCAGTTCAAAGGTGGTTACCAGGGATGCACCTGAAGGCGGTGAGAACTGGTTTGTAATGATCAATGTACCTGAGAATGTGGGACAGGACTGGGACAGTGAGATCAAAAGGACCAGGCAGAGCATACGCAACAAACTCAACAGGATCCTGGGAACGGACGTAGACAAGCACATTATAAATGAGGTGGTGAGGGATCCCCGGAACATTGAAACAGAAACATATTCCTATCATGGAAGTCTGTATGGAAACAGCAGCAACAGTACATTTTCGGCTTTCAACCGGCATCCGAACCACAGGAATGACATTCACGGTTTATACTTCGTGGGAGGAAGTGTTCACCCGGGCGGGGGCATACCATTGTGCCTTGCTTCATCAAAAATTGTTGATCAGCAGATCAGTCATCATTATTATTAGACCATGAACGCAACAATTGAAAAAATAAGGGAATTCAACATTGTTCCTTACTTGTTCATCTTTTATACTGTGGGAATTGTTGGTTTGATCCTTCCCCAGACCAGGGATTTTTTCATTCTGCTGGTGCCATTCAACCTTTTGATGAACATCCTGTTGCTCCTCTTTTACCATGGGAAGATCACTCCCCGTTTCATCTGGCCCGCCGTGGTGATTTACCTGGCCGGTTTTTTTGTTGAAGTGATCGGTGTGGAGACCGGGGTGATCTTCGGAGCTTATGCATATGGTTCGACACTGGGTCCCCGGATTTTTCATACACCCCTGATGATCGGGGTCAATTGGCTGATGCTTGTATATGGCAGCCTGGTGATCTCTTCAAGGTTCCTGGATTCCAGGTATTTCCGGGTATTGATCGCGGCAGTACTGATGGTGGTGTATGATTTTGCCCTTGAGCCTGCCGCCATCGATTTGGATATGTGGGACTGGGGCGGACCTGTACCCTTTCAAAATTATATTGGTTGGTTTGTAATCTCCTTCATACTGGCATGGTTTGCTGATATTACCGGGATGGTGAACCGGTCAAACAAAATTGCCGCTCCGCTGTTTTTTATACAGTTAGGTTTTTTTGTCATTTTAGATTTGTGGATGTGGATAAAAGAGGTTTGGGTATAATCATTGCAATGACGATCATGATCCTGTGGTTGGGTCACCTGGTCTATATATTACAGTTCGTTGAAGTATCCTGGGACAACCCCTGGATGTACCTGCATATTGCTTTACAGACATATTTGTATACCGGACTTTTTATTACTGGTCATGATGCGATGCACCGGCAGGTTTCGAAGAATATGCGGATCAACAACCTGATTGGTTACATGGCTGTATTCATGTTTGCGGGGATGTCCTACAAGCGACTTATTAAGAACCACTGGGACCATCACCGGTTTCCCGGAACAGGGAAAGATCCTGATTATTACACCAAATCACAAAACTTCTTTGCATGGTGGTTCATGTTCATGGTCAGGTATACCACCATCTGGCAGCTGATAGCGATGGCCGTGATATTCAATGTCCTATACAGGTTGGTTGGTGTGCCGGTACCCTCATTACTGGTACTATGGATCGCACCTGCCTTTTTAAGCACTTTCCAGCTCTTCTTTTTCGGTACTTTCCTGCCACACAGGACCCCCCATACAGATGAGATGGGTAAGCACAGGGCGAGGACCCAGCGAAGCAATCATCTCTGGGCAATGTTGTCATGTTATTTTTTCGGGTATCATTTTGAGCACCATGCATCTCCGGGCACCCCATGGTGGCAGTTGTATAAGGTAAAGGAGGAAAGGGTATCCGCGAGTAGGCAAAGACATGAACATCAGGAGTGATATGATAGAAGAGTTTATGCTCCGCCGTTTGCATGCTGGGGTCGATCACCGGGAGGAGACTGTTCAATTGAAATCAGAACGGGAATTCATACATCGTTCCCCTGTATCTATACGTATTGTTCTGCTTCTTCTCTTTGTCGTGATGGCTTTATCACAGGTTTACAGTCAGTCATTGAATGACCGGATTTATCATGCATATATTTCCGCTGAGATGGATGAATGGTTTAACACCATGACAGAGATGCAGTCCGTCTGGGAGATCACGGGGAGTTATGATATGTTGTATGACCTGGTTGTCGCGCAATATGGATACATTGCATTTTCAATTGCTGCCGGGCATGATCGTGTTGCCAGGGAATATGTGCGTGAAGCAGAAGATAACCTGGAAATCCTGCTCGATCAATTTCCCGAAATGGCGCGTGCCCATGCATTACTTGGGGCCATATATGGATTCAAGGTCGGACTGAATCCGATAAAGGCGGTGGTATTTGGCACCAGGGCCATTAAGGAAAATGCCCGGTCGATGGAGCTGGATCCGGATGATCCGCAGATCTGGATGGAAAAGGGCAACATTCAATTTTTCAAGCCTGATCTATTCGGACCAGACAGCAGGGAGGCTGCCCGACATTATCGGAAGGCTGTAGAGTTATTTGAATCCAACCCGAAAGACACCGTTAAAAACTGGTTGTACCTGAACACCCTGCGGAACCTGGCGGATGCCTATATAGATTACGGGGCCTATTACAAAGCCGACGAAACCTATCGGAAGATCCTCCGGGTTGAGCCTGGGTTGAGCTGGATAAGGGAAAGGGATTATCCGGAGTTTTTGGAGAAGTATGGAGGGGAGGTCAGTCGGCAGCCGGCAGTCGGCAGTCGGCAGTCGGCAGCCGTGTGACGGTCGTGGGTCCCCTGTGCAGCCAGGGCTGCGGGGCAGGTTTGGATGCAGGGTACCCCATGGACCAACAGGACCAACGGAGGCCTGATCCCAGCGGGATCGCATCCAGGATTATAATATGTTTACAAATCAGTCTACCTTATTCAGGCATCGTCTGGCTGACGGCTGACGGCTGCCCACTGCCGACTGGCTTTGCCCTTTGCTCCTTTAATTCATTATCTTTGTGCCAAATTATTTCAGCATGACAAATAAAGTAAGGGTGCGCTTTGCGCCCAGTCCGACCGGACCATTACACATAGGAGGATTAAGAACGGCGTTGTTCAATTACCTGTTTGCGAAGAAGCATGGAGGAACGTTCATTCTCAGGATCGAGGATACCGACCAGAACAGGTACGTGGAAGGAGCCGAAGCATACATCCTGGAATCGCTTGAATGGTGTGGGATCTCGCCAGACGAAGGCGGAAAGGCCGGCGGGGCACTTGGTCCTTACCGTCAATCCGAACGCCGTGAAAAATATGAAGAATATGCCGATCAGCTGATCAGTTCAGGGAATGCCTATTATGCTTTTGACACGCCCGACGAGCTTGATAAGGCCAGGAAGGAGCATGATCAAGAGGGACAGACATTTACATATGATGCAGCTACCCGCAAGCAGATGCGGAATTCGCTTACACTTTCTGAAAACGAGGTGAAAGAGTTGCGCGATCAGGGGAGCCCCTACGTTGTCAGGTTTAAGTTTGCTGAAGAAGCAGAAGTAAAGATGGAGGACATCGTAAGGGGGAAGGTCAGCATGGAGACCACCAACCTGGACGACAAGATCCTGTTCAAGTCGGACGGCATGCCCACCTATCATCTTGCCAATGTAGTGGATGATCACCTGATGGAGATCACCCATGTGATCCGCGGAGAGGAGTGGTTGCCATCTTTACCCCTGCATGTATCTCTTTACAAGGCATTGGGATGGGATGCAACGATGCCGGAATTTGCACACTTGCCACTTATCCTGAAACCCGACGGAAAAGGGAAACTGAGCAAGCGGGATGGAGACAGGGGTGGTTTCCCGGTCTTTCCGCTTGAGTGGAAGGATCCTGTAAGCGGGGATGTATCACCGGGATACCGTGAAGCAGGTTATTTCCCGGAAGCCTGCATCAATATCCTGGCCTTCCTTGGATGGAACCCGGGGACGGAAAAAGAGATCTACTCGCATGAAGAGCTGATCACCGATTTTGACCTGGGTAAAGTGGGTCGCTCGGGGGCCAAGTTCGATCCTGAAAAGGCCCGTTGGTTCAATCATCATTATCTGCAGGAGCGGTCTGTCGCAGAGCTCGCAGGACTGTTTACCCCTGTATTGAATGAGAAAGGAATTGATGCTGAACCATCCTTCATTGAACGTGTTGTGGAGGCGATCCGTGAGCGTGCAGATTTTGTATCAGATTTCTGGGAGCAATCCGATTTTTTCTTCCAGGCACCGGATTCATATGATGAGAAGGTGGTAAAGAAGCGGTGGAAAGAGGACACCCCTGAATTGATGCAGGCATTGAACGAGGTACTTGCCGGGATTGAGGATTTTTCAGCTGACAGGATTGAAGAGATTGTGAAATCTGTGATCACAGAGCGCGGATGGGGGATGGGGGCCGTCATGAATGCGTGGCGATTATTGCTTGTGGGAACATCCAGGGGGCCTTCTTTGTTTATTTTGGCAGAGATCCTTGGCAAGGATGAGGTCCTCTCCAGGATCCGGACAGGAATTGAAGAACTCAGTCAGTTATGATGCCTTCATCCGAACAACTTATAAATATACATACACACCGGTCCTCAATAGGTACAAAGGAGTGGGTGATCCGGAGTATCCGTGCACAGGATTATCCGCCTGATCCGGATCCGGATGGGGTCTATTCGGTAGGCGTTCATCCATGGGATATCGGGAAACTAAACCTTGTAGATGCACTAAAAAAGGTGCAGCTTGCCACCGAGAATTGCCAGGTGCTGGCCATCGGTGAAGCGGGACTGGACGGAACTACCGGGATTGATATGGATCTGCAGAGCAAGGTATTTGAAGCACAGGTAGAAATTGCTGAATTCGCCGGCTTGCCCGTCATCATACATGCAGTGAAGGCAAACGAGCGTCTTGTCTCTTTTGCCAAATCCAGGAAATCCGGGGTGCCATTGATCATTCACGGTTTCATTGGAGGTGAGCAGATTGCGAAAGACCTGGTAAAATTTGGATATTACCTTTCGTTCGGCTCATCGTTGCTCAATTCAGAGAAAACAGCAAAGGCGTTCGCGTCCCTTCCGGTGGATAAAATATTTCTAGAGACCGATGAATCAGAGCTGCCGGTCAATGATATCTATGTCAGGGCATCGGAGTTAAAAAGCATGCAGACCGGCAAGCTGGCGGCTCAGATCTCGGAAAAAACACATCAGTTGTTCATCAGGAAATAGCATTGGAAGAAAAAGCATCACATCACCAGCAATCCTTCCCCGAATGGATGACCAGGACGGTACAACTGATCGGGGAGGAGCATGCAGCCTTACTTCAAAGGTCTCATGTGCTCATTGCAGGTTTAGGAGGTGTAGGTGCAATGGCAGCAGAGATGCTGGCCAGGGCCGGTATCGGCCGAATGACACTTGTGGACAGTGACAGTGTGAATGCCTCCAATATTAACAGGCAGGTTCCCGCATTGCACTCCACCATCGGACTTCCCAAGGTGAAAGTGATGGAGATGAGATTGAAGGATATCAATCCGGACCTGCAGATCACCTGCTTGAATTCCTACATCAATGAATCAAACCTGGACAGTATTCTTTCACAACCCCCGGATTTTGTGGTGGATGCAATCGATACACTTACACCAAAGATACTCCTGATTGAGAAGGTCATTCGACGAAACATTCCGCTGGCAAGCTCAATGGGCTCCGGGGGAAAAACGGACCCTACCAAAATTGGTATTACTGATTTCAAAAAGACCTACAACTGCAAGCTCGCTTACCTGTTGAGGAAGAAGCTCAGAAAGATGGGTATTTCCGGGGGGTTCAAAGTTGTTTTTTCCACTGAACTTGTGGACAAGAAAACCCTTCAGCTTGCAGAGAATGAACCGAATAAAAAGTCCATTCCGGGCACAGTTTCGTATATCCCGGCCATTTTCGGGTGCATGCTGGCATCGGTGGTTGTGGATGATCTTTGCAGGGTAGATCGCCCGTGAATTGTGGAAAAATCGGCCGAATTGTGCAACTATTGGAGGAGATTTCCCGTTTAATAGTTGTAAATTTAACCCACACTAAAACGAATGATCATGAAAAAACTTGCATTTATTTCAATAGCAGTTCTCTTTATTTCGGTATCTGCAAACGCTCAGCTATTCCAGTATGGCCTGAAGGCAGGGATCAATTTCTCTTCCATTTCGATGGATGAGGTCACCGGTATCACAGACGGTTCACAGGTGTACGATCTTGTTACAGGGGAATCTGTTGCCGGCTACCAGGCTGGATTGATGACCCGCGTCAACATTGCCATGTTGTTTGTGCAGCCGGAACTCTATTTCACTACCACAGGAGGCGTGGTTGAGCAGGTATATGAGAGCGGGACAAAAGAGCTCCTTGATGTAAAATTCAACCGGTTTGACATCCCATTGCTGGTTGGAGTTAAGCTTGGTCCGGCGAGGGTCAATGCAGGACCCGTTGGTTCCATGGTGATCAGTTCTGTGAATGAGCTGGTGGAAGTTTCGCAGGATCTTGAAACACTCACAGGAGGTTTGACCTGGGGATTCCAGGCAGGCATTGGAGTGGATTTGTTCAAGAAACTTGCCATTGATGCCCGTTATGAAGGATCGCTTTCACAGTATGGCGATTCATTTACTGTA
The DNA here is from genome assembly GCA_937129385.1 of uncultured Bacteroidota bacterium. Taxonomy (GTDB): domain Bacteria; phylum Bacteroidota; class Bacteroidia; order Bacteroidales; genus M55B112. The sequence continues at coordinate 9,030 of CAKZNC010000217.1, read as the reverse complement.
GGCGGAATGGATCACACGCTGGACGCCAGGCCCAGTCAGTGGATCGTAACAGTAGGATACTGGTTCTAACACGCCAGTACGACAAGAATATTCAGCCCCCTGGTGATCCGGTCCGGATGATCAGGGGGTTTTTCATACCAGCCATCTTTTTTCGCTCGTGGAGTAATCGAGCAACCTGATATCAAGTAGCCGGGCAATTTTCAGACCCTCCTCCAGCAACTCCATTCGCTTTCCATAGGTAAGCGGAATGAAACGGTCGCGGGAGTTGATCACAAGGTTCATCTTATATGATCTTGATGAGCTTCCTTCTTCAGTTGAGGGCATTGGGATCGGCAGGGTCCTGGAGCTGCTGACCCTGACCCTGACGACGGTGACATACATGGGTTGGGGGATGGGCTTCCAGTTGCCGATATAAAACCACATGAACCTGTCGTACTGGCGAATGAGTCTTTTTTCCGGGTCAATGTTAAAACCGGTCCATGAAAATGATGTGACAGCACCCGGAATACCGAATATGGCAGATTCGATGTACATCCCCGAAACGCTGAATATGATGGCCAGGAGGACCAGGAACCATGGAAAAAACCTGACATTGAATCTTTCGTAGGTGTACATATTGCAATATAGTGGTTTCTTAAAGGAATTTCATGTATTTTGCAGAAAGGAATCACTCCAGGTAAGGTCACATTGCAAACATATTGAAGTCATCATGAAAGCATTACTTAAAACCGGAATTTCACTGATTTTCATTTTCGTTTTTGTGAACATCAGCGGTCAGATGAATGTGATCACTTATAACATCAGGCTCAACACTGCTGGTGACGGAGAGAATGCCTGGCCCCACAGGAAACAGGATGTTGTGAACCTTTTAAAATTTCACAAGGCCGATATTTTTTGTTTGCAGGAGGCCCTTCATGAACAGGTTTCATATGTCGACGATGCATTTCCGGCCTATGATTTTGTGGGAGTTGGCAGGGATGATGGTAAGATCAAGGGAGAGTATTCCCCTGTGTTTTATAATAGCCTGAGGTTTGAGAAGAACCGGTCCGGTCATTTCTGGCTGGCAGAAGATCCGTCTGAACCGGCACTTGGCTGGGATGCAGCCTGTATCCGGATCTGTTCATGGGTGGAGCTGAAAGACCTGGAAAGCGGGGAGGTTTTCCTGGTATTCAATACGCACTTTGATCATGTGGGAGTGAGTGCAAGGAAAAATGCTGCAGACCTGATCATCAGGAAGACCAGGAAGATCGCCGGAAAGCACCCGGTGATCCTGTGCGGCGATTTTAATCTTCCACCCGCATCAGTGCCCGTTAAAAAGCTTTCGTCACATTTTTCAGATGCGTACAGGGTAACTGAACTTCCTCCCCACGGTGCCACAGGAACCTGGGCAGGGTTTTCATATGACGATAAAAAAGGTGACAGAATCGATTATGTATTTGTTTCAGAAGACTTCAGGGTCCTGCGTTATGCTGCACTAGCAGATTCCAGGGACAGGAAATTTTTTTCGGATCATCTGCCTGTTCTCGTGGAGGTGGTGATCGATAACTAACGAGAATGGTTTATGGTGTCTAAACTTTATTTTTGTGCTTTTAAGGGTTTCTGCTATTTTTACCAAAATCTATAACCAACCTAACAAAATACCATGCAAGATTCAAGACGGAACTTTATAAAGAAGACCTCCCTGGCTGCGGGAGCAATTGCAGCTGCACCCATGATCTCCTATGGGAAAAACTCCATCCTCGGGGCCAACGACCGGGTTAATTTTGCGGTGCTCGGGATTCGGAGTCGGGGAAATGCACACAGGGACTCTATCGCATCATGCGATAATGCGCATGTAAAAACGATCTGCGATGTTGATGACAGGTACTTCCCAGAGTTTTCGTCGAAAGTTGAGGAGCAATTTGGCAAGAAGCCGAAATGGGAAAAGGATTTCAGGAGAATCCTTGAGGACAAGGATATCGATGTGATTACCATTGCGACACCGGAACACTGGCATGCTCCCATGGCGCTCGCTGCACTGCAGGCAGGCAAGCATGTATATGTGGAAAAGCCCTGTGCACATAATCCGGCCGAAGGTGAAATGCTGGTTGAGGCACAGAAGAAATACGGAAAGCTGGTGCAAATGGGTAACCAGCAGCGTTCATCCGATCATACCATGTACATTATTAAAAAGATCAGGGAAGGGCTGATTGGTGATCCATATTATGCGAAAGCATGGTACAGCAACAAACGTGGACCTATCGGGACAGGCAAAGAGGTGCCGGTTCCTGATTATCTTGATTGGGAGCTGTGGCAGGGACCTGCTCCCAGGAGGGCATATAAAGACAATGTACATCCCTATAACTGGCATTGGTTCTGGGACTGGGGTACCGGTGAAACACTCAATAACGGAACCCACGAGGTGGATGTCTGCCGCTGGGCACTGGGCGTTGATTTTCCAAAAGCGATCTCAGCCGATGGAGGCAGGTATCATTACCAGGATGACTGGGAATTCTATGACACCCTCATTACCAACTTTGATTACGGCGACAAGATGATCAGCTGGGAGGGAAAGAGCTGCAATGCTGCGAAATTTTACAACAGGGGACGCGGTTCCCAGATCATCGGAACGGAAGGTTCAGTGATCGTGGACCGGGACGGCTTTGTGCATATGGGTCTCGGTGGTGAGGTGATCGAAGAGTATAAATCCGGACAGGAAAATGCTTCCATGGGTCTTGTGGGAGGCGGAGCGATGACAGATGTGCATTTCAGCAACCTGGTCGACGGAATCCGTACGGGGGCAAAACTTAATTCTCCAATTGATGATGCCTATAAAAGCGTGCAGATACTCCTGCTTTCAAATATTGCCTGGAAAACAGGTGAGACACTTGAGTTGGATCCTTCGAACGGACATATGCTGAACAGGAAACATATGAAGGAATTCTGGGGCAGGGAATACGAGAAAGGATGGGAGCCTAAGGTCTAAGCTACATTCGCTCTGTCATTCATTCTTTACAGCTAAACTGTTTGTTGGAGTCCTTGGTGGAAATTGCCGAACAATTTAACGTTGGTAGGTGTACTATTGTTAATTTTATACTGACAATTCATCACCATGGTACGACTTGCCCTTTTGCTATCCTTGTCAATGCTGCTCATGGCAGGATGTGAAACTGATCAGGAGGAGTCCTATTGCTATCCGCAGCGCATCACACAAACCATCCCGGAGGGATCGGAAACCACCCAGGTGACGGCGGACTTCAATTACGAGGATAACAGGCTGGATCACATAATATGGAGCAATTTTCAGACCCACTATTTCAGCTACCTGGAAGATGGGAACCTGCGATCTGTAGCGAAAAAGAACGTTCAGACCTTCCGCACCAGGGAATCCGTGATGGTATATGATGAAGGCAGGGTAAGCCGGACGAATAAATACAGCATCTCACTTGACCGTTTCACTCAGGAGAATCTGGATACCACATTCACTGGGTATCATCTGTTCACCTACGAAGATGGTCATATCGTTCTGGAAGAGGTGTACAGTAATAACGAAGAGAACACCGGGGCAGACCTGGCGGCCTATAATATGTACACCTATGATGCTGTTGGAAATATTACCCGCGCTGTCTCTCTCACAGCCAGGGGAGGAGATACCCTCTCAGCTTCCAGTTTTACCTATGACAATAAAAAGCATCCGTTCAATGGGCTGGAATTGCCATTTGAAGGCGAATCGCATATCAACAATGTTCATGAACGGACCGACCTGGTCAGCGGAGATGTATATTTCCACCAGGTCATTTATACACCTTCGGACTATCCTGAGCAGTTGAATATCAAGCAGGAATCATATTTGACCGAGGTGATACGTATAGATTACCTGTGTGACTAGAGCGAAAGTACGCTTTTATCCTTTCTTACTCCAGTTGTCGCGCAAGGGGACGGTTCGGTTAAATACCAGGGCTCCGGGTTTACTGTCTGGATCCAGGTTGAAATAACCGATCCGCTGGAACTGGAAGTGGTCCAATACCTTTGCTGCAGCAAGTCCCGGTTCAACATACCCGGTAACAACTTTCAATGAATCAGGATTGAGGAAATCCATGAAATCCCGGTCCTTGTGACCGTCAGGATCCGGATCATTGAACAGCCTGTCGTATAACCTCACCTCTGCTTTCACTGCATGAAGTGCACTCACCCAGTGGAGTGTGCCTTTCACTTTCTTGCCTGAAGTATCGGCGCCGCTTTTTGTTGTTTCATCGTAGGTGCAAAGCAGCTCGGTAACATTGCCATTTTCATCCTTTTTGAAATCATCACACCTGATCACATAGGCTGATTTCAGGCGGACCTCCCTTCCAGGACCGAGCCTGAAGAATTTCCTTGGCGGATCTTCCATAAAGTCGGAACGCTCGATGTAGATTTCACGTGAGAACGGAATATTTCGACTCCCCATGGTTTCATCTTCCGGATTATTGATGGTCTCCAGTTCTTCGGTTTTTCCTTCAGGATAATTGGTTATGGTAACTTTCAACGGGTCCAGCACGGCCATGACCCTGGGCGCTTTCTTATTCAGGTCCTCCCTGACTGCAAATTCCAGCAGTGAAAAATCATTGAGTGCTTCCACCTTGGTATACCCGATACTGTTGATGAAATTCTTGACCGATTCCGGGGTGTAACCACGTCTTCTCAGGCCACTGAGTGTTGGCATTCGCGGATCGTCCCAGCCATCGACCACCCCCTCTTTCACCATCTGCAAAAGCTTCCTTTTGCTCATTACCATATAGGTGATATTGAGCCTGTTGAATTCGATCTGTCTCGGCCTGTAGTCATCCTTCTTTAATTGATCAACAAACCAATCGTAGAGGGGTCTGTGTACTTCGAATTCAAGTGTACACAAAGAGTGGGTGATGCCTTCATAGTAATCACATTGACCGTGCGCAAAGTCATACATCGGGTAGACTTTCCATTTGGAACCGGTACGGTGGTGTGGGTGATGGATGATCCTGTAGATTACGGGGTCACGCATATGCATATTTGAAGCGGTCATATCGATTTTTGCCCTGAGCACACATTTGCCTTCCTCAAATTCACCGCTGTTCATCCTTTTAAACAGGTCAAGACTTTCTTCAGCAGGACGGTTCCTGAAAGGGCTCTCCTTTCCGGCATCTGAAGGCGTTCCTTTTTGTGAGGCAATCTGTTCGGAGGACTGTTCATCCACGTATGCCAGATCCTTCCTGATGAGATCCGTAGCAAATTCGTACAGGTTGTCGAAATAATCAGAGGCAAAGTATTCCCTGTCACCCCAGTCATACCCCAGCCAGTGGATGTCCTCCCTGATGGAATCGATATATTCTACATCTTCCTTCACAGGGTTTGTATCATCAAACCTCAGGTTGCATTTGCCGCCATATTTTTCTGCGGTCCCAAAATCGATATGAATAGCCTTGGCATGGCCGATATGAAGGTAACCATTGGGCTCGGGAGGAAACCGTGTATGCACTCTCCCATCATTCCTGCCTTCCCGAAGGTCTTCCTCCACGAACGCGTGAATGAAGTTTAACGATCTTTTTTCTTTTTTATCTTCTTGATGATCTGTCATGGTACCTGCTGAATTAGGATACAAAAATAGCAATATTTGGTGAGGAAGTCAGCAGGTAGAAAAAATCGGTCTGTAAACAGATCGCCCCCCATGGTTTAGCTCACCGTATTTTACCGGCAGTTTCATTTGGCAGGGCCAATTTACCGGTGGATCGTCGAATTAACTTATCTTTGCTCATACAAAAAACCTGATGGCACGATGGGACTGATCAGAATTGAAGAGATGGAATTTTATGCATTCCATGGTCATTACAAGGAGGAACAGATCGTCGGAAACAGGTTCCTGGTCGACCTGGAGCTTGAAGCCGATCTGGAAGCGCCATCCGTCAGTGATTCCCTCGAGGATGCCGTGAACTACCAGGTGGCATACCGTGTGGTGCGTGATGAAATGAAGAAACATACCTCCAACCTGCTGGAGCATATCGGGAAACGCATCCTGGATGCAATTTACCGGGAGCTTGACGGCGTTACTTCAGTCACCGTAACCATACGAAAGATGAATCCCCCGATGGGTGGTCCCATCAGGAATGTGAGTGTAACCATGACCCGGTAATTATGGCGGTTAAAAAATGTCAGAAATGTGGTGCTTCGTTCTCCTGTGAAGGTGACAAGGATTGCTGGTGCGAGAAATTAGAGATCAACCGCAAGGAGATGATCGAGATCATGGAGACCTATACCGATTGTCTCTGTCCTGACTGCCTGAAGCAATTTGAAGCCTGAGAGGTAAATTTTGACGGTCCCGCCTATTTTACTTATTTTAACCGCTTCAACTACAACCTACCGATATTACGATGACCAACGAACAATGGAGTACGCTCAACAGCATTGTCCAGGGTAACTACAACGGTCCGCCCGTGACCGGATTTATCATTGACAGTCCCTGGATCCCCGGCTGGTACGGGGTAAACCACATTGAATTTTATGGGTCGGACCGGATTTGGATGGATGCCAATAAGAAGGTGGAGGAGACATTCCCCGGTACGATGTTTATTCCCGGCTTCTGGTCGGAATACGGAATGTGCACCGAGCCCTCGGCATTTGGAGCTAAATTCCGGTGGCTGAAGGACCAGATGCCGCACGCCGGGACGATCATGTCGGATCTTTCAAAAATTGGTGACCTGAAGGTGCCTGACCCGGCGTCTGACGGACTTCTTCCGTTTATGATACAGCGATTGAAGAGTATGCAGCCTGAGATCAGGGAGATGGGACATGAGATTAAATTTGCTGTTGCCAGGGGGCCGTTGAACATTGCATCTTTCCTGATGGGTACTTCAGAGCTGATGATGGCCATGATGCTGCAGCCAGAAGAGACCCACCAGTTGCTCCGTATCATTACCGATTTTTCTGTGAACTGGATTCGTCACCAGAAGGATGTATTCGAAACCATTGACGGGATCATCCTGTTGGACGACATTGTCGGTTTTATTGGAGAGCCCGAAGTGAAAGCCTTTGCGGTTCCTTATATCAAGGAGATCTTTGGTTCATTTAATGCAGAAATCCGTCTTTTTCATAATGATGCAAACGGACTGGTCAGCACCCCATTTATTAGTGAGATGGGTGTAAATCTTTACAACTTCAGCTTTGAGCACAGCCTGAATGAGATCAGGGAGCTTGCAGGTGAGGATGTCGCCCTCCTGGGAAATCTTCCTCCCCGCGATGTGCTGGCTGCGAAATCACCTGAAGATGTTATTGCGGAGACCAGGAAAATGGTCGAAGAGACCAGGGACCGGAGCCGCATTGTCTGGTCATGCGGGGGAGGCATGCCACCTGGGGTTAGCACTGAAAACATCAGGGCTTTCATTGACACCATTCAAAAAACTGCTATATGAGAATAGGTTCTGTTTTGATCATTATTTGCCTGGCATTTAACAGCTGTTCAAACGCTGAGAAAAAGTATTTTTCAGTTGTTGCCGAAGAGCGAAGTTACATCGATTGCCTGGTGCGCATAGACCTGGAGGCCCTGTATGGATCGGATGTGCCCGAGAACCCCGGCCTGTTTCTTGAACAGGAAAAGGTGGTGGAGCAGATTGCATACCAGGCCGATCTGACCATGCCTGGTTATACAGTGATCTTCATGATTGAAGGAAAACTGGATAAGGGAGATTCCAGGTCCTATTTTTTCCAGGAGACAGGTAAGCGGGGAGTGGAACAGGAAACTCCAGCCCTGATTCAGCAGGATGAAGATAAACTGGTGATCCTGAACAATGAATCCGAGGTACTGACATACCATATTTCTGAGACCATGCCTCCTCCGGGAATTGATTCTCTTTACCGGAGATCGGCCTATATACATCCGCTCGTTTCACCAGGCGGTGAGGTGCTTACCCGGGTACAGCCTCCTGATCACTATCACCATTACGGAATCTGGAATCCCTGGACCCTGACCCATATCAACGGGCGGGAGATCGACTACTGGAACCTGGCCAAAGGTGAGGGAACCGTGAGGGCGAAGGCCATCCTGGATGCATTTGAGGGCCCTGTTCAGGCTACGTTCACAACATTGCAGGAGCATGTGGATTTCGGTTATGAAGGGGGAGAGCGGGTCACTATGGAGGAGTTCTGGGAGGTGTGTTGCACGCCCGCAGGACCGAATGGCCAGCGCTATTTGTTGGATATGAAAACCACTTTCCGAAATGTGCTCAGGGATACCATTCTATTTGATGCCTACAGGTATGGAGGCGGACTTGGATACAGGGCAACCGGGAAATGGAACGAAGAGAACAGTACAGTGCTGACTTCAGAAGGAATTGAACGAGCCGGGGCAGACGGGACCCGTGCAAGGTGGTGTATCGTTGAGGGGGTGTCGGATACTGAAGAGGGAAGATCAGGCATTCTCTTCCTGAGTCACCCTGATAATCGGGAGCACCCTGAACCCATGCGGGTCTGGCCAGCTGAGATCAACAACGGTGAATTGTTCTTTGAGTTTTGTCCCATCAGGCAGAGGGAATGGCTGATCCTTCCAGGAGTCGACAATGTTTTGCAATACAGAATGATCGTCTTCGATGGGTCGATGACAGCGGAAGAGGCAAAGATGTACTGGAACAGTTTTGTTAATGGGCCGGAGGTCAGTCTCCAGCCGTCAGCCGTCAGAGAGTGATTGTAAAAATAGCGGCGGCGCCGATTAAATAAAGACGAAACGCAATTCTGATGCTGAATCAAGTTCAGCATGACATTGAACCAGAAATAAATAAAAGTAGTATGAAGAAGCTTGTTATTCTTATTGTTGTTTTACTTATAGGGGCAGGTGGTGTGAAAGCCCAGGAAAATCAGCTGAAAGGGAAATCGGTACTTATCTATACCCGTAACGGTGAGGGGTACGTACATGACAATATTGAGGCAAGCGTAAAAGCGCTTGAAGAGCTGTGTGATGGGTTGGGTGTGAAAACTACACATACAGATAACCCGGAGATTTTTGAAGGACGAGGGTTGAATAATTTCGATGCCATCATTTTTTCAAAT
>CAKZNC010000216.1 GCA_937129385.1 uncultured Bacteroidota bacterium | reverse complement strand
GCATCAACGGCAAGATTTCTTAAATTCGGACCTGTAAAATAATAATTAAAAATCAAGGATCGTGAAAACTCTTGCCAGGCTCGTATTCGGAATTTTCGTATTTTCATTAACCTCGTGTGGGGGTGACACTTCTCCAGAACCGCCCAACATCCTGTTCATCATGTCGGATGATCATGCTTACCAGGCGATCAGTGCGTACAGTGACAAGCTGATGGAGACACCAAACATTGACAGGATCGCGGAGGAGGGGATGCTGTTCAATAACGCGTGTGTCACCAACTCGATTTGTGCTCCTTCGAGGGCAGTGATCCTCACGGGAAAGCACAGTCATATCAACGGTAAGATCGACAACCGGTTCCCGTTTGATACCACCAACGTAACATTTCCGCAGATTCTTCATGAGAATGGATACCAGACGGCCATGTTCGGCAAGCTGCATTTTGGGAACAATCCGAAGGGATTTGACCAGTTCAAGATATTGCCGGGACAGGGGAATTATTACAACCCGGATTTCAATACCAAGTATGAGGGCCGGATCACGCTGGAGGGGTATACCACTGATATCATCACGGAGATGACCCTTGACTGGCTGAAGAGTGAGCGTGAAGAGGGCAAGCCATTTTTCCTGGCTTACCTGCACAAGGCCCCTCACCGTGAATGGCTGCCGGCGGAGAGACATTTCAAAGAGTATACGCAGAAGACCTTTCCTGAGCCACCGACGTTATTCGATGACTATGAGGGCAGGGGATCGGCTGCAAAGGAGGCGGAGATGAACCTGCTGAAGCATATGAACTGGGCCGGAGATTCGAAGATCAAGCCCGAGGTGATGGAAGAGCTGGGGATTGCGCCAACAGCCGACTGGGATACGCGAGCCTATATCAATAATATCAGGAACAGGATGACAGAAGAGCAGCTGGCGGCATGGAACGAGGTATATGATCCCATTGTTGAGGATTTCAGGGAGCGCTATCCGGAGATGTCTGAAAAGGAGTTGATGAGCTGGCGTTACCAGCGGTACATGCAGGACTACCTGGGTTCTATTGCAGCTGTTGATGAGGGGGTCGGACAAGTACTCGACTACCTTGAAGAGGCGGGTCTTGCTGATAATACGATCGTCGTATATACCTCCGACCAGGGATTTTATCTTGGGGAACACGGCTGGTTTGACAAGCGGTTCATTTACGATGAATCTTTCAAGACACCGTTACTGATCCGCTGGCCAGGGGTAGTTGAGCAGGGCACTGTGTGCGAGGAGATGGTTCAGAATCTTGATTTTGCGCAGACCTTCCTGGATGTGGCGGGTATTGAAGCGCCCGGGGATATGCAGGGAGAGAGCCTGGTTCCGCTGCTTTCAGGGAACATGTCTGAATGGGACCGGGATGCGGTTTATTATCACTATTATGAATATCCCGCCGTGCACATGGTGAAGCGTCATTACGGGATCGTGACCACTGAATACAAGCTGGCTCATTTTTATTATGATGTGGATGAGTGGGAGCTGTATGACCGGAAGAAGGACCCGTTGGAGTTGAACAATGTATATGATGATCCGGCCTATACCGATGTTCGTGCAGAACTACATGCACGTCTGGATGAACTCAGGGAGTACTACAAAGATTCAGAAGAGCTGGATGAACTGTATATAGAGAAATACAGGGAGCAGGGGATTATTGAGTAGGGTAGTGCGTGGTGCGTAGTGCATATTGCGTAGTATTGCGTGATGCGCCGGCGACAACAGGTGTAGGCGTATCGGGATTGTGCGTCGAGGGCTGGTCCTTCGACAGGCTCAGGACCCTCAACTTCCGGGAGATAATTTGATAGAAAAGGGTCCGCGGTGTGCGGACCCTTTTTATTTTAAGGAGGTGATATTGTTACTGGTTGAGGGCGAAGGCGTAGGCTCCGAGTGCAATGGCCTGGCTTGCCCCGATACGGCTGGTGGCAATGGCCAGTCGTGGCATGGGATCATAAGTGACTTTTTTATGAGTCCCGGGCACCGGGATCTCCTTTGAATAATCTTTGTAGAATGCTTCGCTATCCTGATGATTATCCAGGTTGAAGATCCGTTGAACGAGACGTGGCAGCTGATCGGTATTGGAGGGATGGTAGTGGGATGCCAGTTCTTCCATCACAGCCGGCATATAGAGGTCACGTGCGCCGGTAATCCCACCACCGATGACGATGATCCCATCGATAAAAGTGAAGAGGTTCGCCACAGTATCACCCAGTGCGCGTCCTGTCTCCCTGTAGGCTGCAAGTGCCGCCTCTTTATTTCCTTCAGTCTTGCCGACAGCGATGTTGTAGATATCTTTAGGCATCAGTTCGTTTGGATAGTCCAGCAGGGCCAATTCAGCATACACCCGCTGCACGGAACGTGTGCTGACGAGGTCTTCGGCGTTGACGTTAGTGCCGTACCGGTTGCTGAAGAGCCATACCTCTGCTGCGGTGGAGTTGTCACCGATGAAAAGGTCACCGTTCCTTACGAGTCCGCCTCCAAATCCGGTTCCGAGGGTCAGACCGACCAGGTTGTTGTATCTTTTCGGGCTGCCGGCGGATTCGAGTTCGGTATTGATCTCCGGGAGGATTCCTCCAAGGGCCTCTCCGTATGCATAGAGGTCGCCGTCGTTGTTGATATAGACCGGCAGGCCGAACTCCTCCTCCAGGATTGGTTTCAGCGGGACACCGCCCCGGAAGGCAGGCAGGTTGTTGAGGTCGCCGATGATCCCATTGGGGTAGTCGGCCGGACCGGGGAAGGCGAAGCTGATGGCTGCGGGTTTCTGGTCCAGCAGCGTTATAAGTTCAGCAAACCCCTCTTTCATTGTAGCGATGCATTTCTCCAGGTCGTTCGGGTGGGCGTTTTTCGTGATCTCACGGGTGATGGCTTTCCCTTTCTGGATAGCGGAGAATACAAAGTTGGTACCCCCCGCGTCGAGGGTGAGGACAATGCGTTCGTCGGTATGGATGTTCATAGTTTTTATGCTTTTGCTGGTTTCAGTGCGATGAGCAGGATGTAGACCATGCACACTACAGGCACAAAGAATCCAGCCATCAATCCGAACAGGTCGACCATGGCGCCGAATGCGATTGGGACAAAGGCGCCACCGATGATGGCTGTTACCATAAGTCCGGATATCTCATTGCTTCGTTCTGGCATTGTATCAACGGTGATGGAGAAGATCAGCGGGAAGATATTGGCAAAACCGAGTCCGATCATGAAGATAAATACAAATGCCAGTATCGCGGTAGGTGCGAAATAGAGTCCGGCCAGTCCGAGAATGGCAATTACCGTTGTGATGACCAGGAATTTCTTAGGGTTGAGCCAGTTGAGGATCACGCCACCGAGGAACCGACCTGTCATGAGCGAAATGAAGAAGAATAGGGTGCCGAACAGACCTTGTTTCTCTATGTCATAATCGAATACCTTTTCGAAGTAGGCCGGGAGTTTGGCGCTCATGCTGACTTCAGAGCCGACATACAGGAAGATCCCGAGAACCATGAGTCCGACGAAAGGGTTTTTAAGCAGACCAAGTGATGATTTGAAGGTTGCTGCATTGTCTTTGTCG
>CAKZNC010000215.1 GCA_937129385.1 uncultured Bacteroidota bacterium | reverse complement strand
CAGCTGCTGCGGATGGAAAAGGCGGAGACTTCTGCAGGAACGCCCGCCACACTGGAAAATGTGGAGGTGGGCATGAAGGTGGAACACCCGCGGTTTGGCATCGGGGAGGTGATCCAGCTCGAAGGAGGGGCACCCAATACCAAGGCCACGGTGCATTTTCCTATCGGGAAAAAACAGCTGCTGCTGAAATTTGCCAAGCTCAGGATCATACAATAGAAAGGGAAGGGATAATCCGACAGACAGGTCCGGGGAGCTAAATTGCCGATCCAGGATCATTCAATAGAAAGGGCCGACATCATGAGGCAGATCATCCGGGATTATTCTGCAGACCGTTTCAGGATGTTTCACTAATCCGCTCAGGGTCCATTTAACTGGTATGCGATCATTTCAGTGAACCAGTTCAGCACCATTCAGTATACATGCCAGTGGTCATGATGTAAATATGCCCGGCATCTGCGATAAATTTTACAATCAGGATAAAAAGAATTACTTTTGCCCTATAAATCAATTTAATGGAATACGATTATAATACAAGAAGGCCAAAACTGGAATTGCCGGAATACGGCCGGAATATTCAGAAAATGATCGAGCACCTGATGACGATCGAGGACAGGGATGAACGCAACAAGGCAGCAAAGACGGTCATCGGCGTGATGGGAAACCTGAATCCGCACCTGAGAGACGTGGCTGACTTCAAGCATAAACTGTGGGACCACCTGGCAATCATCAGCGACTTCAAACTGGATATTGATTCGCCATACGAAACACCCACCCGGGAACTTTTGCAGGAGAAACCCAAACGGATCCCATACAACCAGAAGAGCATCAGGTTCAAGCACTACGGCCATTCCATCGTGCTGATGATCGAGAAGGCCGTGGAGATGGAGGAGGGAGAAGAGAAGCAGGACCTCGTTCAGATGATCGCCTACCACATGAAGAAATCTTACCTGACCTGGAACAGGGAGGCAGTGGATGACAGGGAGATCCTGGAGGACCTCGTGACATTGTCGGGCGGAAAACTGCAACTTGATCCAAACCTGGAACTGCCGGAGACCCGTGCAATTCTTGCCAAGAATACGAGGAAGAAAAAAAGCGGGGGCAAAAAGAGACAGTAATCCTGTTATGAGCAAATTTATTATTGAAGGCGGAAAACAGCTCTCGGGGGAGATCGTTCCGCAGGGGGCCAAGAACGAGGCACTCCAGGTGCTTTGTGCCGTGCTCCTGACTTCAGAAGAGGTGACCATCTCCAACATCCCGGGCATCAGGGATGTACTCAAGCTGATCGATTTGCTGAAAGACCTGGGCGTGAAGGTGACCCGGAAAGATGCAAATACCTGGTCATTCCGCGCAGCGGAGATCGACCTGGATCACCTGCAAACCCCGGACTATTATGCCAAATCCACCGAGCTTCGCGGCTCCGTGATGCTCGTCGGCCCCATGCTGGCAAGGTTTGGCAAGGCATTTATACCCAAGCCAGGCGGTGACAAGATCGGACGCCGGAGACTCGACACACATTTCATCGGTTTCACTAAACTTGGCGCACGATTCGAGTTCAACGCCGCGCGCTCCTGCTTCGATGTGGAGGCCCCGCAACTGAAGGGAACACACATGCTCCTCGACGAGGCATCGGTAACCGGAACAGCGAATATCATCATGGCAGCCGTGATGGCAGAAGGCACCACCACCATCTATAATGCGGCCTGTGAGCCCTACATCCAGCAACTCTGCAAAATGCTGGTCCGCATGGGCGCGAAAATCAAAGGCATAGGCTCCAACCTGCTCACCATCGAGGGGGTGTCGGAGCTCCACGGAACAACACACACGGTATTGCCCGATATGATCGAGATCGGCAGTTTCATCGGCATGGCAGCCATGACACAGTCAGACCTCCTCATCAGAAATGTGGCGTATGACGAACTGGGCATCATCCCCGGAGCTTTCCAGCGGCTGGGAATCAAACTGGAGCGCAGGGGGGACGATCTTTACATCCCCTCCATGGACCATTACCAGGTGGAGACCTTCATCGACGGGGCGATCATGACCATCGCCGATGCTCCCTGGCCGGGGCTCACACCCGACCTGCTCAGCGTGATCCTGGTCACCGCCACACAGTCACGCGGAAGCGTACTGATCCACCAGAAGATGTTCGAGAGCAGGCTCTTTTTCGTGGACAAGCTCATTGACATGGGGGCGCAGATCATCCTCTGCGATCCGCACCGGGCAACGGTGATCGGACTCGACAATGCGATAAAGCTGCGGGCCACCACCATGAGCTCGCCCGATATCCGCGCAGGCGTAGCACTGTTGATTGCGGCCATGAGTGCCGAGGGGACAAGCACCATACACAATATTGAACAGATCGACCGGGGGTATGAGCAGATCGATCAGCGGCTGAACAAACTGGGCGCTTCCATTGAGCGGGTAGATTAAATGGTTGCCTTACAGGCGGAATAGTACGCCGGTCCGCTGCACCCCGACTACAACCATTGAATTCTAAAGATGTATAACTGATAAAGACTTTGAATTATGAAAACTACAGGCACGATAATTACACTTGCACTATTGATGATCCTCGCGGGTTGTAAGAATGAAACGGCGAAAAGTTCCGGTGACGAACCCTACAAGGTACCGGAGGAGATCATGGAGATCCCCGGGGGAACTACAGTCGGACTGCGTGCCCCGGAGATCGAACTGCCCGATACAGAAGGGGAGATGAAGCAACTCTCTTCGCTGCACGGGAAGCTGGTGCTGGTGGATTTCTGGGCGGCATGGTGCAATCCGTGCAGGATGGAGAACCCCCACCTGGTGAAGGTATATGACAAGTACAACGATGTCTCTTTTACCAAAGGTGAAGGTTTTGAGATCTTTTCCGTCACCCTCGACCGCAATGAGGAGGCATGGAAGGCAGCCATTGAAGAAGACGGACTCGACTGGCCCTACATGCTGGGTGATATGAAGGCTGCCCGCTCCGAACCGGTGCAGGAATATGGGATCCAGATGATACCGGCCAACTTCCTGCTGGACCAGAACGGCGTGATCATCGCCACCAATCTGCGCGGCGACGCGTTGGAGGAAAAACTGGAAAGTCTGAAGTCCGAAGGCTGACCGAGCAGGAGACTCGCTGGCACTCGTTAGTGTTGAACCGCAGAGTAGCACAAGGTTTTACAGAGGTTTTTATAACACGCATACTATAACACGCCATGCATTAGCACGCTCTACAACAAAACTCTGCGCCAACTCTGCGATCCCCTGCGGTTAAATCTCTCTGCTCTTAACTCTTAACTCTTAACTCTTAACTCTTAACTCTTAACTAAAAAAAAAGGCCATCCAAACGGACAGCCTTTTTGATATTATACAGCAAAAATTAAATCAATCCTCATCCTGTTCAGCTTCGTAAGCTTTCAGCAGGTCATCCTGCAGGTCACCCGGTACAGGTGCATATTCGTCAAAGGTCATGGTGTACATGGCCCTTCCGGCAGTCAGCGAACTGAGAGCGGTGGAGTACTTGGACATTTCAGCGAGCGGCACCTTGGCCGAGATCTTTTCAAATCCTTTTTCACTGGACATACCGAGTACGATGGCACGACGGCCCTGCAGGTCACTCATCACGTCACCCATGCGGTCGGACGGTACAAGTACCTCGACAGTATAAACAGGCTCCATGATCTTCGGACCGGCATTTTTGAATGCCTGGCTGAACGCGTTCCTTCCTGCAAGCATGAAGGAGATCTCGTTGGAGTCAACCGGGTGCATCTTGCCATCGTAAACATATACCCTGATGTCGCGTGCGTAGGAGCCGGTAAGCGGACCCTCTTCCATCTTCCCCATGATCCCTTTCAGGATGGCAGGCAAGAATCGTGCATCAATGGATCCACCCACGATGCAGTTGATGAACTGCAGGGTACCACCCCATGAAAGCGGGTGCTCCTCTTTTCCGCGGACAGAAATTTTGAACTCTCTCCCGTTGATCTTGAAATTGCTCTTTTCCGGGGTTCCCTCAACGAAAGGTTCGATGATCATATGCACTTCACCGAACTGACCGGCACCACCCGATTGCTTCTTGTGGCGGTAGTCCGACTGTGCCGCCTTGGTGATGGTCTCGCGGTACGGGATCCTGGGCGGCAGGAATTCGGCTTCCACATGAAATTCGTTGTCAAGATGCCACTTCACGATGTTCAGGTGGTGTTCACCCTGACCGTGAATAATGATCTGCTTGAGCTCCTTGCTGTATTCAATGATCACCGTGGGATCAATATCGTGCAGCCTGTTCAGTGCTTCACCAAGTTTCTCCTCGTCCCCTTCGCTGAGCGGTTTAATCGCTGCGCGGTACTTGGGATTCGGGAATGGAATGGGCTGGAATTCAAAACTGGCACCCGGTCCGCACATCGTATCATTCGTTGTGGCATTCTTCAGTTTCACCGTACAGCCAATATCGCCGGCCACCATTTTCGTCACCTTGGTGCGGTGTTTTCCGTATGGGGAGAATAGCTGGGAAATGCGCTCCTTATTTTGTGTACGCTGAACAGTGACGTCCATTCCTTCGGTCACCTCTCCAGACATTACTTTGAAGTAGTTCACCTCTCCGATGTGGGATTCAAATGATGTTTTGAATACGAACAGCGATGGCTTTCCTGATGCGTCACAGGGTACCTCGGTATCGTCTTTTGTTTTGGCGGCCGGAAATTTATCTGCCGTCGGCACAGCATTGGCGATAAACTCCAGGAGTCGGCCCACGCCCATGTTCTTTTCACCCGAGGTGCAGAAAACAGGGAAGAGTCCTCTTTCAAGCAGACCGGTGGTGATACCCGAACGCATCTCGTCTTCGGTCAGACCGTCATTTTCAAAGAAGGTCTCCATCAGTTTTTCATCATTCTCAGCAGCCTTCTCGATCAGTTCATTACGCAGCTCTTCAGCCTGGTCTTTGTGCGCATCATCGATCTCGCCGATTTCAGGTTTCCCACCGTCAGCGCCATACGTATACTGCTTCATCTGGATCAGGTCGACGATCGAATTGAAACCCGGTCCGGCATTCACGGGGAACTGGGCCAGGACCACAGGGCTTCCGAAACTGTCTTTTACAGATTCAATTGCTTTTTCAAAATTGGCCTTGTCATGGTCACACTGGTTCATAACCAGGACCACCGGTTTGTTGAAGCGATCGAGCCAGCGGTTTTGGATCTCTGTGCCGACCTCCACACCATGCTGGGCATTGATGAGCATCAGTGCTGCATCGGCAACGTGCAGACTTGATACTGCACCCCCAACGAAATCATCGGCACCAGGAGTGTCGAGAATGTTGATCTTTTTGTCTTTATATTCGGTGTACATCACCGTTGAATACATGGAAGATTCGTTCTCGTGCTCAATCGGGTTGTAGTCAGAAACAGTATTCTTCCCGTCGATATCACCCCTGCGTTCGATAACGCCTCCTTCAAAAAGCATGGATTCTGCCAGGATGGTTTTCCCAGAGCCTGCGTTACCCACAAGGGCAACATTTTTGATCTGATCGGTTGTGTAGTTTTTCATATGAGTTAAAAATGGTGTGTTATGATAATAATTAAGTTATTCTGAATCTGTCGGTTCTGACCGGGATTGCAAAAGTAATAAAATTTTGAAAATAGCAAGGAGCTGAGGAGGGCAATCGTACCATATATATGTAGCTCTTCATTAAGTGGGATTCAATAGGGGATTGGAAGGGCTGTTGGCAGCCTTCAGCTCTCAGTCCTCAGCGATCAGTTCGTATTGTGCAGACTTTAATCAAAGGCTTGGGGTGTTGAGCTTAATGAATGGCAGACAGCTTTTTTTTGGATCGTTGGAACGTGGGTTCCCCCGCATCTGCGATATGGGGCTACATAATGTGATCCCTCCGGGATCGGAGGTCTTTTGCCTCCTGCTGACTGCTGACTGCGAACTGCGAACTACAGACTGCGAACTGCAGACTGGCGTACCATTCAGCATACAATATGAGTATGAAATCGCTGGTAAAAGTTGTCTCCTGCAGTACACCTGCCGAAGGGCATATTTGAAGTGCGCTGAAAACGAAATATTTAATTAAAAATTTCTTGTTTTATCAAAAAAAAGAATACCTTTGCAACCCGATTTTAGTGAATAGAAGAATTGTTTTAACAAAAGAATTAAGCATAAATGCCTACAATTCAACAGCTAGTACGTAAGGGTAGAAAGGAGATGGTAGAGAAGAGTAAATCTCCGGCCCTGGATTCATGTCCGCAGCGACGTGGCGTTTGCGTAAGGGTGTATACAACTACCCCGAAGAAGCCGAATTCGGCGATGCGTAAGGTGGCCAGGGTAAGGCTCACCAACCAGAAGGAAGTGAACGCATATATTCCCGGAGAGGGACACAATCTGCAGGAACACTCCATCGTCCTGATCAGGGGTGGTAGGGTGAAGGACCTGCCGGGTGTACGTTATCACCTGATCCGCGGTGCGCTTGACACTTCAGGTGTTGAGGGTCGCACACAGCGCAGATCGAAGTACGGAACGAAAAGACCAAAGAAATAATTGATTTATTGTAACAGATAATGAGAAAGTCGAAACCCAAGAAGCATATAACACTGCCGGATCCCAAGTACAAGGATACCTTTGTAACGCAGTTTGTGAACAACATGATGCTTGACGGAAAGAAGAGTGTTGCCTATGATATCTTCTATGGTGCAATGGACATCATAGACGAAAAGATGAAGAACGAGGAGAAGTCAACACTTGAGATCTTCAAGGAAGCGCTTGACAATGTGACGCCGCAGGTGGAGGTAAAGAGCCGCCGTGTGGGTGGAGCCACCTTCCAGGTGCCGATGGAGGTACGGAACGAACGCAAAGTATCCATCTCCATGAAGAACATGATCGCTTTTTCCAGGAAACGCCCGGGAAGATCAATGAGTGAAAAGCTGGCCGCAGAGGTGATCGCAGCCTACAACCATGAAGGCGGAGCATTCAAGCGTAAAGAAGAGACGCACAGGATGGCCGAATCAAACAAGGCATTTGCTCATTTCAGATTTTAAGAGAAAACTACGCAATTCAAATACCATCAGTTACTAACTAAAAAAAGAGAACGTTAAAGAAAGAGTATTTAAAAGGTAAGTGTGCACATTAATGAACCCAGGATTAAAAAATACAAGAAACATTGGGATCATGGCGCACATCGATGCCGGGAAAACGACCACAACAGAGCGCATTCTGTTCTATACTGGTATTACCCATCGCATCGGTGAAGTCCATGACGGAGCAGCTACAATGGACTGGATGGTCCAGGAGCAGGAGCGAGGGATTACAATCACTTCAGCTGCCACTACCACCTTCTGGAGATACAACGACCAGGAACACAAGATCAACATTATTGATACACCGGGACACGTCGACTTCACCGTTGAGGTTGAACGTTCTCTCAGGGTGCTTGATGGTGCAATTGCAGTTTTTTGTGCAGTAGGAGGAGTGGAGCCGCAATCAGAGACAGTCTGGAGACAGGCAGACAAATATAAGGTACCGCGTCTGGCGTTCATCAACAAGATGGACCGTACGGGCGCGGATTTTTATGGTGTAGTGGGAGAGATCAGGGACAAGCTGAAGGCCAACCCTGTGCCGCTGCAGCTTCCGATCGGATCGGAAGAAAATTTTTCAGGAATCGTTGACCTGATCGAGCGAAGGGCCATCGTATGGAAAGAGGATGAAACCCTCGGTATGAAATACGAATACTGCCCGATCCCCGAAGAGATGATCGACGAAGTGGAAGAGTGGAGAGAAAAGCTCGTGGAGGCTGTCTGTGTATCCGACGATGCCCTTTTGGAGAAATTCCTGGAGGACAGGAACTCCATCAGCGTGGAGGAATTCATGGAATATGCCAGGCGCGCCACCATCAATATGGACATTACGCCGGTATTCTGCGGATCTGCATTCAAGAACAAGGGCGTACAGCGTCTGCTTGACGGCATCACCGCGCTATTGCCGAGTCCGCTCGACGTAGGTTCGGTAACAGGGATCAATCCTGACAATGAAAAAGAGGAAGACCGTAATCCGGTGATTGACGATCCGCTGGCCGGACTTGTCTTCAAGATCGCTACGGATCCGTTCGTGGGCCGACTGGCATATATGCGGGTCTATTCAGGATTGCTGAAAGAGGGCGTGATGGTGCTGAACAACCGTACCGGTAAGAAGGAGCGGATCACCAGGATCTACCAGATGCATGCCAACAAGCAGAATCCGAAGAAGGAGATCGAGGCCGGAGATATCTGTGCGGTGGTCGGACTGAAGGAGTTGCGGACAGGAGATACCATTACAGCAGTAAACAAGCCGCTGATCCTGGAAGCGATCGAATTCCCGGAGCCGGTGATCGGTATCGCCATCGAGCCAAAAACGCAGACCGATGTAGACAAGCTGGGTATGGCACTGAACAAACTGGCAGAGGAGGATCCTACCTTCCAGATCAGGACCGACGAGGATTCGGGTCAGACCATTATCTCGGGGATGGGTGAACTTCATTTGGAGATACTGATGGACCGGCTGAAGCGTGAATTCAAGGTGGAATGCAACGTGGGATCTCCGCAGGTCAACTACAAAGAGGCCATCACCAAGGAGGTGAAACACCGTGAAATTTTCAAGAAACAGACAGGCGGACGAGGAAAATTCGCCGATATCGAAGTACATATTTCACCTGCTGAGGGTGATGTAAAAGGACTCCAGTTTGTCAACGAGATCAAGGGAGGTAACATCCCCAGGGAATTCATACCGTCCGTTGAAAAAGGCTTTACCAATGCAATGTTGAACGGACCGCTTGCCGGTTACGCCATTGACTCATTGAAGGTCAGACTGGTAGACGGATCATTCCACGCGGTGGATTCAGATCAGCTTTCATTTGAGATCGCTGCAAGGAATGCGCTGCGGACAGCAGGGAAGAAAGCAAATCCGGTTTTGATGGAGCCGATCATGGCCGTTGAGGTGGTCACCCCCGAAGAGTATATGGGAGATGTGATCTCTGACCTGAACAAACGTCGCGGTCAGGTTGAAGGGATGGATTCAAAAGCCGGAGCACGGGTCATTAAGGCCAAAGTTCCGCTTGCTGAACAGTTTGGTTATGTCACCGTATTGCGGACGCTTTCATCCGGAAGGGCAAGCTCCACAATGGAATTCAGTCACTTCGAGCAGGTGCCGCCGAATATTGAGAAAGAATTGTTAAATAAAGCTTAAGGTAAATCAATAACAAGTAAGAATGAGCCAAAAGATCAGAATCAAGTTAAAGTCTTACGACCATAATCTGGTGGATAAGTCTGCTGAAAAGATCGTAAAGACGGTCAAGTCGACAGGTGCTGTCGTGAGTGGCCCGGTACCCCTCCCGACACACAAGAGGGTGTATACCGTTCTGCGTTCGCCATTTGTGAACAAGAAGGCCAGGGAGCAGTTTCAGCTCAGTTCATTTAAAAGACTGCTTGACATTTACAGTTCAACTCCAAAGACCATCGATGCACTGATGAAACTGGAACTGCCCAGCGGTGTTGAAGTAGAAATAAAAGTTTAACCAAGGAAAATTATAATAAGATGCCAGGATTAATTGGTAAAAAAGTCGGAATGACCTCCATTTATGATGCAGAAGGAAAGAATATTCCCTGTACCGTAATTCAGGCCGGACCCTGTGTCGTGACACAGGTGAAATCTGAGGATAGTGACGGGTATGCAGCTGTGCAGCTGGCTTTCGATGACAAGAAAGAGAAGAATACACCTGCTGCAATGAATGGGCATTTTGAAAAGGCAAATACCACCCCCAAAAGGAAGGTGATCGAACTGAAAGGTTTTGTTAAGGATTGGAAAAGAGGTGACGTAATCACTGTTGATTACTTCAACGACGACACCTGGCTTGATGTCTCCGGTTTGTCAAAAGGTAAAGGCTTCCAGGGCGTAGTGAAACGTCACAATTTCAGCGGTGTCAATGACGCCACACACGGTCAGCACAACAGGGAAAGAGCTCCGGGATCACTTGGTGCATCATCCTACCCTTCACGTGTATTCAAGGGAATGCGCATGGCAGGCCGTACAGGAGGAAAAAGGGTGAAGATCCTGAACCTCCGCGTGATGAAGATCATTCCCGAAAACAACCTCCTGATCCTGAAAGGGTCAGTACCGGGATCCAATGGTTCATATTTAATAATTGAGAAGTAATGGAATTAGAAGTTTTAGATATCAAAGGAAAAGGTACCGGCAAAAAGGTGAAGCTGGATGACAAGGTCTTTGGCATTGAACCCAACGATCACGCCATCTATCTTGAGGTCAAGCAATACCTCATGCACCAGCGCCAGGGTACCCATAAAGCCAAGGAGCGCGCCGAGATCAAGGGAAGTACAAAGAAGATCAAGCGTCAGAAAGGGACAGGTACAGCACGATTTGGTGATATCAAGAACCCGATCTTCAGGGGCGGTGGAAGGACCTTCGGACCGCGTCCGAAAAGTTACGGGATGAAACTGAACAGGAAAGTGAAGGAACTTGCAAAGAAATCTGCCCTCTCATACAAGGTGAAGAACAAGCAGGTGATGATCGTGCAGGATTTTAACCTCGAACAGCCGAAAACAAAGGACTTTGCTGACATTCAGAAAAACCTGAAAGTGAACGATAAAAAATCGGTATTCGTTTTAAATGAACGAAATAAAAATGTATATTTGTCGTCGCGAAATTTACAGAACTCAAAGGTCGTAACGGTTTCAGAATTAAACACTTATGACATCATGAACGCTTCAGCACTGCTGTTTGCCGAGAGTTCGCTTGACGTTTTGCAGAAAAAAGATTAAGAAAATCTGATTAGAATAAGGTCATGGACATATTAATAAAACCGATAGTAACAGAAAAAATGACTGCCCAGGGGGAGAAGTTCAACCGCTACGGGTTTGTTGTTGAGAAGACAGCCAACAAGCTGGAGATCAAGAAGGCAGTTGAGGAGCTGTACGATGTGACCGTTGTGGACATCAACACGATGCGCTATGCGGGAAAACTGAAGACACGCTACACACGCTCGGGTGTTCTTTCGGGAAGGACCAATTCCTTCAAGAAGGCCGTTGTGACTGTTGCGGAAGGTGAAGCAATTGATTTTTACAGCAATATATAGGAAATTATGCCAGTAAAGAAGTATAAACCTGTAACACCAGGACAGAGGACAAAGCTGATGCCTACTTTCGAGGAGGTGACCGCTTCAAAACCTGAAAAATCGTTGATCAGGCCGATGAAGAGGTCGGGCGGACGAAACAGCCAGGGAAGAATGACCACACGCTACCTGGGTGGAGGTCACAAGAAGAGGTACAGGCTGATAGACTTTAAGAGGACCAAGGATGACATGATCGCAAAGGTGAAGACCATCGAATACGATCCCAACAGATCGGCCTACATCGCCCTGCTGGTATACGAAGATGGTGAGAAGCGCTATATCCTTGCTCCGGCAAAGTTGAAGGTAGGAGACACTGTTATATCGGGAGATGGCATTGCACCGGAGATCGGGCATTGTCTTCCCCTTGGAAAGATTCCGTTGGGTACCGCTATCCACAACATCGAACTGAAGCCCGGTCAGGGTGGCAAGATCGTCAGGAGTGCCGGTGCATCTGCGACGCTGACTTCGAGGGATGGCAAATATGCCATCGTGAAGCTTCCCAGCGGGGAGACCAGGATGATCCTCGTGACCTGTCGCGCAACTGTGGGAGAGGTTTCCAACAAGGACCACGGACTGGTGATGTCAGGAAAAGCAGGAAGAAGCCGTTGGTTGGGACGCCGTCCGCGTGTACGTGGTGTAGCTATGAACCCGGTGGATCACCCAATGGGTGGTGGAGAAGGCCGTGCATCAGGTGGACACCCGAGATCAAGAAACGGGGTGATCGCCAAAGGATTCAAGACCAGGGCCAAGAAAAACAAGTCCAATAAGTACATCGTTGAGAGAAGAAAAACTAAAAAATAATTATACATGAGCCGTTCGTTAAAAAAAGGTCCATTTATCGATTTCAAGCTGGAGAAGCGAATCGTGGACATGAATGATTCAGGGAAGAAGTCTGTACTGAAAACCTGGTCCAGGAGATCCGTGATCTCTCCAGATTTTGTTGGACATACCATTGCAGTTCATAACGGAAATAAATTCATCCCCGTGTATATTACCGAGAATATGGTGGGTCATAAACTTGGTGAATTTGCCCCGACCCGTATTTTCAGGGGACACGGTGGAAAACAGAAGTAAAATATTTAAATACCATCTAAAATGGGTGCCAGAAAAAGAAACAGAGCCGAGCAGATCAAAGAGGCGAAAAAGAGCCAGTATTACGCTGTGTTGAGGAATTGCCCGACATCGCCGCGGAAAATGAGGCTCGTGACCGATATGATAAAAGGTGTTGAGGTGAACAAAGCACTCGACATGCTGAAGTTCAGCCAGAAAGATGCCTCCACGGTAGTTGAGAAGCTTTTGCTTTCAGCGATTGCCAACTGGCAGGCAAAGAATGAAGGAGCCCGCATCGAGGAGAGTCACCTTGTAGTGAAAGAGGCGTATGTGGACCAGTCAAGAACACTGAAAAGAATTCAGCCTGCTCCGCAGGGACGTGCCCACAGGATCAGGAAGCGTTCAAATCATGTTACGATCGTACTGGACAGTCAGCACGTGGCAGAAGAAGTAGAAACTGAAACTCAGGAAAAATAAAATAATGGGACAAAAAGTAAATCCGATAGGTAACCGTTTAGGTATCATCAAAGGTTGGGACTCCAACTGGTTCGGTGGAAAAGACTATTCAACCAAGCTTGTTGAAGACAACAAGATCAGGGAATACCTGAATGCACGTCTGGCCAAAGCCAGTATCTCGAAGATCATTATCGAGCGTACGCTGAAGCTGATCACCGTTACTGTAAACACAGCCAGGCCGGGGATCATCATCGGTAAAGGCGGACAGGAGGTTGATAAGCTGAAGGAGGAGTTGAAGAAGATCACCAACAAGGAGGTCCAGATCAACATTTTCGAGGTGAAGCGACCCGAACTTGATGCCACCATCGTTGCCAATAATGTTGCAAGGCAGCTGGAAGGCAAGGTCTCTTATCGTCGCGCCATAAAAATGGCCATTGCGTCCACCATGCGGATGGGTGCCGAAGGGATCAAGGTGCTGATCAGCGGTCGCCTGGGTGGTGCAGAAATGGCCCGTACCGAGACTTACAAAGACGGGAGGATCCCGTTGCATACACTTCGTGCCGATATCGATTATGCACTTGCCGAAGCCCATACAAAAGTAGGCGTGGTCGGGATCAAGGTCTGGATCTGTAACGGCGAGGTGTTCGGTAAAAGAGACCTGTCACCCAACATCGGCGCAAAGAACGTGAAGCCGAAAGGCGGCGGAGGATTCAGGAATAAAAGAAAGTAAGGTCAGGATCCGCTGATGAAGTCAGACCGTGAGACAATCCGGGAAGACCAAAGAAGAAAAGAAAGAAAAACATCGTAATACTTTAAGGTAATGTTACAACCGAAGAAGACAAAATACAGGAGAATGCAGAAAGGGCGCATGAAAGGAAATGCGCAGAAGGGAAATTCACTTGCATTCGGTTCCTTTGGGATGAAATCCCTGGAATCTTCATGGATCACCAGCCGTCAGCTGGAAGCTGCCCGTCAGGCGGTTACCCGTCACATGAAAAGGGAAGGTCAGCTGTGGATCAGGATATTTCCCGACAAGCCCATTACCAAGAAGCCTGCAGAGGTGAGAATGGGTAAAGGGAAAGGTGCCCCTGAAGGATTTGTATACCCCATTACCCCCGGGCGGATCATCTTCGAGATTGAAGGCGTACCTTTTGATGTTGCAAAAGAGGCGATCAGGATCGGTGCACAGAAGTTCCCGGTGAAGACCAAGTTTGTTGTCCGTCGTGATTATGACATGAATAAATAAGAAGAAATAGGATGAAAAGTTCTGAAATCAGAGAATTATCTACACAGGAGATCGAAGAAAGGATCGATACCGAGCAGAACATGCTGTCGCGTATGAAGATGAATCATGCCGTATCTCCGCTGGATAATCCAAATAAGATCCCTGAAACACGCAGGATCATCGCGAGATTAAAAACCGAATTGAGATCCAGACAATCTGCCGAGCAGACTGAAAGCAAAGAATAAAAATGGAAGAAACAGCCAGGAATACAAGAAGAGAACGTGTCGGTGTTGTGACAAGCAACAGCATGGACAAGTCCATCGTCGTCGTAGTGAAAAGGAAGGTGAAACACCCGATCTACGGAAAATTCGTGAACAAGAGCTCAAAGTTCATGGCCCATGACGAAGAAAATTCAGCAAACGCGGGGGATACTGTGAAGATCAGCGAGACAAGGCCGTTGAGCAAGAACAAGAGATGGAGATTAATAGAAATCATTGAAAGAGCTAAATAAGCCATGATACAACAAGAAAGTAAATTATCGGTAGCAGATAACAGTGGTGCGAAAGAGGTTCTTTGCATCAGGGTTCTCGGTGGCACCAAAAAAAGGTATGCCTCCATCGGCGACCAGGTCATCGTTTCCGTGAAAAGTGCAATTCCCTCGGGTGAAATTAAAAAAGGTACCGTTACCAAGGCTGTTGTGGTTAGGACCCGCAAAGAGGTGAGACGCAACGATGGTTCATACATTCGCTTTGATGACAATGCTGTGGTATTGCTGAACGCAACTGACGAAATGCGCGGTACACGGATATTCGGACCGGTTGCGAGGGAGCTGCGTGACAAGCATATGAAGATCGTATCACTGGCACCGGAGGTACTGTAATATTAAAAAGTTCAAGCAAATGCAAAAGAAAATCCATATCAGGAAAGGCGACATCGCTATCGTTAATTCCGGTGAGTACAAGGGACAGCAGGGAAGAGTACTGGAAATTGACAATAAGAAGATGCGTGCCATCGTGGAAGGTGTAAACATGCTTTCAAAGCACACCAAGCCAAATGCAGATAATCCACAGGGTGGGATCATCAAAAAAGAGGGCCCCATCCATATTTCAAATCTGAATTTGGTTGATCCTTCTACCGGTGAAGCTTCACGAGTTGGACGCAGGCTCAATGATAACAACAAATTAGTAAGATATTCTAAAAAATCAGGGGAGGAGATCAAGTAATGGAATACATACCTACCTTAAAGACAAAGTATCAAGAAGCGATTGTTCCGGCGCTGACCGAAAAGTTTGGTTATAAATCCGGCATGGAGGTTCCGAAACTTCGCAAGATCGTGATCAACCGCGGTGTCGGACAGGCAATTGCCGATAAGAAGCTTATTGATGTTGCTGAAGAGGAACTTACACAGATCGCCGGACAGAAGTGTGTCCAGACCATATCCAACAAGGACATCTCCAACTTTAAACTCAGGAGGGGAATGCCCATTGGTGTGAAAGTGACTCTCCGCCGCGAAAGGATGTATGAATTCCTGGAACGCCTCATCAACGTGGCTCTTCCAAGAATCCGTGACTTCAATGGTATCGCTTCCAAGCTGGACGGACGAGGCAACTATACCCTCGGTATCCAGGAACAGATCATCTTTCCGGAGATCGATATCGACAAAGTCAACAGGATCCATGGAATGGATATCACTTTCGTTACATCTGCAAGCACCGACGAAGAAGCATTTGCACTGCTGAAAGAATTTGGTTTACCGTTTAAAAACGTAAAAAAATAAGAATATGGCCAAAGAATCAATGAAGGCTAGGGAAGTTAAGCGCCAGAAATTAGTCGAAAAGTATGCCGAGAAAAGGGCACGGCTGAAAGCCGAAGGTGATTACGTTGCTCTGAGCCGCCTGCCAAGGAATTCAAACCCCATCAGGCTGCACAATCGATGCAAACTCACCGGCAGACCCAAAGGGTATATGCGCCAGTTCGGAATCAGCCGGATCACTTTCAGGGAAATGGCCTCTTCAGGTTTGATCCCGGGCGTTAAAAAGGCCAGCTGGTAATTGTTTAACAGAAGAAATTAAGATAAAAATGACAGATCCGATTTCAGATTATCTGACAAGAATCAGGAACGCCGTGATGGCTCATCACAAGATCGTTGATATTCCTGCTTCCAATATCAAGAAAGATATTACCCGTATTCTCTTCGAGAAAGGGTATATCCTGAACTTTAAATTCGAGGACAAAGGTCCGCAGGGGAATATCAAGATCGCACTGAAGTACCACCCGGAGACCAAGGTCCCCGCGATTAAGGAACTGGGAAGAGTCAGCCGTCCAGGTCTGAGGAAGTATTCCGATAAGGATTCGATCCCGCGTGTTCTGAACGGACTCGGCGTGTCCATTATCTCCACATCACAGGGTGTGATGACAGATAAGGAGGCCAGGTCCATGGGAGTCGGCGGCGAAGTATTGTGTTACGTATATTAATAAAGAAAGATATTTACCATGTCAAGGATTGGAATTTTACCCATCAGCTTACCGGAAGGCGCCACGATTAACGTGGATGACAAGAACCTGGTAACCGTGAAGGGCCCCAAGGGAGAGCTGCATCAGCAGGTTGACAAATCGTTGAAAGTTAAGGTCGAGGAGCAGCAGCTTATTATTGAGCGCCCCAACGATGAGATCAGGACCAAAGCGATGCACGGACTCTATCGTTCATTGCTGAACAATATGGTCACCGGTGTTTCGGAAGGTTATACCATCCAGCTCGAACTGGTGGGTGTCGGTTACCGTGCGGAAACCAAAGGACAGATACTGGAACTCAGCCTCGGGTATTCACACGACATTCATTTCAGGATCCCGGAAGAGGTGAAGGTGGAAGCCAAAACCGAAAGAAGATCAAACCCGGTCATTACCCTGACCAGTGCGGATAAGCAGCTGATCGGCCAGGTGGCAGCAAAGATCAGGTCATTCCGTCCGCCGGAGCCCTATAAAGGGAAAGGGATCAAGTTTGTGGGTGAACAGCTCAGAAGAAAAGCAGGTAAATCTGCCGCGGTATAATAATCAATCGTTTATCCAGAAAATAAGAAAATCATATAGAAATGGCTTTAACAAAGCATCAAAGAAGAACCAGGATCAAAAGGAGGATCAGGAAAAACCTGACCGGTACAGGAGATGTACCCAGGATGTCTGTCTACAGAAGCAACAAGCAGATCTATGCGCAGCTGATCAATGACCTGACAGGAGAGACCGTCCTTTCTGCTTCTTCAAAGGAAAAAGAGATCGCCGGGAAAAAGGTCAATAAGATCGAACAGGCCAAGCTTGTCGGACAGGCACTTGCCGGGAAGGCGAAAGAGAAAGGTATTGAAACCGTGAAATTCGACAGGAACGGTTATTTGTATCATGGCAGGGTTAAGAGTTTAGCAGATGCTGCCAGGGAAAACGGACTTAAATTTTAAGAATTGCTATGTCAACAAATAGTAGTATAAGAAAAGTTAAGACAAGCGACCTCGATCTGAAGGATCGCCTGGTCAGCATCCAGCGTGTAACCAAAGTTACCAAAGGTGGACGTACCTTCAGTTTTTCGGCCATCGTTGTGGTTGGAAACGAGGACGGCATCGTGGGACACGGACTTGGAAAAGCCAACGAAGTGACCACCGCTATTGCCAAAGGTGTTGAGGATGCGAAGAAGAATCTGATCAAGGTTCCGGTGATCCATGGTACCATTCCCCATGAGCAGGTCTCCAAGTACGGAGGTGCAACGATCTTCCTGAAGCCTGCTGCAAGTGGTGCCGGTGTGAAGGCCGGTGGTGCAATGCGTGCAGTCCTGGAAAGCGTGGGAATTACCGACGTGCTGGCCAAGTCAAAAGGTTCTTCAAACCCGCACAACCTCGTGAAAGCTACCTTCCAGGCACTCCTCGAACTCAGGGATGCCAATACTGTAGCACAACATCGCGGGGTGACCATGGAAAAAGTATTTAACGGTTAATCTGACAGAAAATGGGAAAAATAAAGATCACCCAGACGAAAAGTAAGATTGGGCAGACAGTAAAGCAGAAGAGAACCCTGGAAGCATTGGGGATCAAAAAAATGCACCAGACTGTAGAGTTGGAGGCAACTCCCCAGATCAAGGGTATGGTGGAGAAGATCTCTCACCTGCTGAGCGTAGAAGAGGTAAAGTAATAATCACATTATAGATCAGGAAAAATGGATTTGAGTAAATTAAAACCCGCAAAAGGTTCGACAAAAAGCAAAAAGAGAATCGGACGTGGTCAGGGATCCGGATACGGCGGTACATCTACACGCGGTCACAAGGGTCAGAAATCCAGGTCTGGTTACTCCAGGAAGGTTGGATTTGAAGGCGGACAGATGCCATTGCAGCGTCGCGTACCGAAGTTTGGGTTTACCAATATCAACCGAAAGGAGTTCAAAGCCATCAACGTGGGGACACTCCAGGAGCTGGCTGAGAAGAAAAAATATACAGAGATTTCAGTGGAGACGCTGTTTGAAGCTGGTTTGGTGCAGAAAAGTACCCTTGTGAAAATACTCGGTGAGGGTGAACTGAAGACCAAACTCAATGTGAAAGCACACGCTTTCTCGAAATCAGCCATTGAAGCCATTGAAGCACAAGGAGGCACTGCCGAAAAAATCTGAACTTGATGAAGAAATTTTTTGAAACATTAAGGAATATCTGGAAAATCGAGGAACTCAGGGCGAGGATCCTTTATACGCTTGGAATATTGCTGGTATACCGACTGGGAACACATGTGGTCCTGCCGGGAATCGATCCCACAAGACTTTCAAACCTCCAGCAGCAATCGGGTAATATCCTGGACATCATCAACCTGTTTACAGGGGGTGCATTTGCCAGGGCTTCGATCTTCGGACTGGGGATCATGCCGTATATCTCGGCAACGATCGTGATCCAGTTGCTGGGGATCGCAGTTCCCTACTTCCAGCGACTGCAGCGTGAAGGTGAAAGCGGCAGGCGGAAGATCAACCAGATCTCCAGGTACCTTACAGTAGGTATTCTCCTGCTCCAGGCCCCGACATACATTGCGAGCCTTACATACCAGCTGCCACCGGATGCATTTTCGCCAAGCTTCTCAAAGTTCGGCGCAGTGATCATCCTTACCGCAGGTACAATGTTCATTATGTGGCTCGGTGAAAGAATTACAGACAAAGGAATCGGGAACGGGATCTCCCTGATCATTATGATCGGGATCATCGCAAGATTGCCACAGTCACTCGGTATAGAATTCTCCTCGAGGCTCGAGCAGCAGGGAGGCGGGCTCGTCGCATTCCTGGTAGAGATCCTGATACTATTCGTGGTATTCATGCTCTCAATCCTGCTTGTGCAGGGGACCCGTCGGATTCCTGTTCAGTATGCAAAAAGGATCGTGGGTAACAAACAGTACGGTGGAGTGCGCCAGTACATCCCGCTGAAAGTGAATGCAGCAGGTGTTATGCCGATCATCTTTGCGCAGGCACTGATGTTCATCCCCATCACCATCGCGGGATTTGCATCTTCTGATTCAGCAACAGGGATCGCGGCTACATTTTCCAACCCCGTAGGATTCTGGTACAATTTTGTGAATGCAGTTCTGATCATTCTGTTTACATATTTCTATACAGCCGTCACGGTCAATCCAAACCAGATGGCTGAAGATATGAAGAAGAACGGTGGGTTCATTCCGGGGGTTAAACCCGGAAGGAAGACCGCGGAGTTCCTCGACTCAGTGATGTCGAAGATCACGCTTCCCGGATCCTTCTTCCTCGCATTCGTGGCAATTATGCCAGCCTTCGCGATGATGTTTGGAATTGATCAGAGTTTTGCTATGTTCTTTGGAGGAACATCCCTGCTGATTATGGTGGGTGTGATCCTTGATACGCTGCAACAGGTAGAAAGTCACCTGCTGATGCGGCATTACGATGGATTGATGAAGTCAGGTAAGATCAAAGGGCGTGCCGGTGGTACAGCCTCCGCGATCTAAACTGGAGAAAGTTCTTTGATGATATATTTGAAGACAACGGAAGAGATTGAGTACATGAGGGAAAGCAACCTGCTGGTGTCAAAAACACTTGCAGAGATTGGAAAGCATATCCGGCCAGGCATTTCAACCGGTGAGCTGGATAAGATTGCAGAGGCCTTCATTCTCGATCACGATGCTGTCCCCGGGTTCAAGGGTTACCAGGGATATCCCGCAACACTCTGCACATCGGTGAATTCACAGGTGGTGCACGGGATCCCCTCAAATGAGATCATTCTCAAAGAGGGAGATATCGTTTCGGTGGATTGCGGGGTGGTGAAGAACGGGTATTATGGCGATACTGCCTTTACATTTGCAGTTGGAGAGATCGCCCCCGAAGTGAAAGCGCTGATGCGTACCACAAGGGAAGCCTTATGGAAAGGAATCGAAAAGGCGGTAGACGGACAACGGGTCGGGGACATCGGGCATGCCGTTCAGCAATATGCTGAGGACCATGGCTATACAGTGGTCAGGGAGTTGGTCGGACACGGACTGGGCAAACGCATGCACGAAGAACCGGAAGTGCCCAATTACGGCAGAAGGGGAACCGGGGTGAAGCTGAAGAAAGGAATGGTCATCTGTATTGAACCGATGATCAACATGGGCAAAAGGCAGATCAACCAGGGAGCCGATGGATGGACCATCAGCACGGCAGATCAAAAACCCTCTGCCCACTATGAGTTGGCAATAGCAATCGATAAAGGAGAGGCTGATGTGCTTTCAACCTTCGACTATATCGATGAAATAATAAAAAATTAGTCAGATTATGGCAAAACAGGCATCAATTGAACAAGATGGTGTGATCACGGAAGCATTGTCAAATGCAATGTTTCGCGTTGAGCTGGAAAACGGCCACGTAATCACGGCACATATATCGGGTAAGATGAGAATGCATTATATCAAATTACTGCCCGGCGACAAGGTCAAAGTGGAGATGTCTCCCTACGACCTGACAAAAGGCAGGATATCATACAGGTATAAATAAAGAAACAGGATATGAAAGTCAGAGCATCAGTGAAAAAGCGCAGCGCGGAATGTAAAATCGTTCGCCGGAAAGGTCGCTTATACGTTATTAACAAGAAGAATCCCAAGTTCAAGCAACGTCAGGGATAATCTAAAACTGAAAAAATTAAATAAAGAATATGGCTAGAATCGTTGGCGTAGATTTGCCGAAAAACAAAAGGGGAGAGGTCGGACTGACCTATATCTTCGGGATTGGAAGGAGTTCCGCTCAAAAGATCCTTGATGAAGCTGGCGTTGACAGGAGTGTCAAGGTACAGGACTGGAATGACGAACAGGTGAACAAGATCCGTAAGATCATCAACGAGACCTACAAGGTCGAAGGTGAACTCAGGTCTTCGGTGCAGATGAATATCAAGCGCCTGATGGACATCGGATCCTACCGTGGAATTCGTCATCGTATCGGCCTCCCGGTAAGGGGACAGAGTACGAAAAACAATGCCCGTACCAGGAAAGGTCGCAAGAAGACAGTTGCAAATAAAAAGAAAGCAGTTAAATAAGAAGATCATACAATGGCTAAGAAGACAGGATCATCAAAGAAGCGTTCCGTTAAGGTTGAACCAGTTGGAGAGGCGCATATTCACGCTTCTTTCAATAACATTATCATATCCCTGACCAACAGTCAGGGCCAGGTGATCTCATGGGGTTCAGCAGGTAAAATGGGATTCAGGGGTTCCAAGAAGAATACACCGTATGCTGCACAGATGGCAGCACAGGAATGTGCAAAGACTGCCTACGACCTGGGACTCAGGAAAGTGAAGGTATATGTGAAGGGCCCGGGATCAGGCAGGGAATCTGCAATCCGTACCATCCACGGAGCCGGGATCGAGGTCACCGAGATCGTCGACGTCACTCCATTGCCACACAATGGATGCCGTCCGGCCAAAAGAAGAAGAGTATAATCATATTTTAGAATAAGATACAGATGGCTAGATACAGAGGACCAAAAACAAAAATTGCCAGGAAATTCGGAGAAGCAATCTACGGTACCGATAAATCCTTTGAAAAAAAGAATTATCCCCCGGGATCGCATGGAATGAATAAAAGAAGACGCAAGGCTTCTGAATATGGCATTCAGCTGAAGGAAAAGCAGAAGGCAAAGTATACCTACGGAATCCTTGAGAAGCAATTCCGCAACCTGTTTGAAAAAGCGTCAGGTAGCAAGGGCGTTACAGGTGAGATCCTGCTGCAGTTGCTCGAGTCACGTCTTGACAACGTCGTATACCGACTCGGCATCGCGGCATCAAGAGACGGAGCACGTCAGCTCGTCGGCCACCGGCATATTACCGTGAATGACGAAGTTGTAAGCATTCCGTCCTATATCCTCAAACCGGGGGATATTGTGGCTGTAAGGGAAAAATCAAAATCACTGGTCGTTATCCAGGAGGCACTCGAAAGCAACCGTGCAGGTTCTTCAAGCTGGCTGGAATGGGACGGTAATGAGATGAAAGGTAAATTCCTGAACCGCCCCGAAAGAGAGGAAATTCCTGAGAATATCAAGGAACAACTCATCGTTGAATTATATTCAAAATAAATAATATAGAACTTTTATTATGGCCATACTAGCATTCCAGAAACCAGATAAGGTTATTATGCTTGAAGCCGACGATAAGCGCGGCAAATTCGAGTTCAGACCCCTGGAGCAAGGTTACGGTATTACGATCGGGAACGCCCTGAGAAGAATACTGCTCGCCTCACTCGAAGGCTTTGCCATCACGACGGTAAAGATCGAAGGTGTTGAACACGAGTTTTCTACAATCACGGGAGTGATTGAGGATGTCACCGATATCATACTGAACCTGAAACAAATACGTTTCAAGCAACAGATCGAAGATGTCAATGAGGAGAAGGTCGTGGTGACCATCTCTGGTCAGGATACCTTTAAAGCAGGCGACCTGGGCAGGTTCCTGAATGGATTCAAAGTGTTGAATCCCGACCAGGTAATCTGCAACATGGAGTCAGATGTGAAACTCCAGATGGAGTTGAATATCAGCAAAGGACGCGGATATGTCCCCTCCGATGAAAACAAGCCGGCAGAATCTGAATTCGGCCTGGTAGCAATCGATTCAATTTATACGCCCATCAAGAATGTGAAGTATGATATCGAGAACTACAGGGTGGAACAGAAAACCGACTATGAAAAGTTGGTGATCGATATCGAAACTGATGGATCGATCCACCCGAAGGATGCACTGAAAGAGGCAGCCAAGATTTTGATCTATCACTTCATGCTGTTCTCTGATGAGAAGATCACACTGGATGCAGATGAAGGTTTTGCAAATGAAGAATTTGACGAGGAAGTGCTCCATATGCGCCAGCTGCTGAAAGCTAAACTGGTCGACCTGGACCTCTCTGTCAGGGCACTGAATTGCCTGAAAGCTGCAGAGGTTGAAACACTTGGAGATCTGGTGAAATTCAATAAGAACGACCTGTTGAAATTCAGGAATTTCGGTAAGAAATCACTTACAGAACTGGAAGAACTCCTGGAATCCATGAACCTGAGTTTTGGTCTGGATACCAGCAAATACAAACTTGACAAGGATTAATTGAGATGAGACATAGAAAGAAAATCAATCACCTGAGCAGGAAGCGCGGACACAGACATGCGATGCTTTCGAATATGGCTACTTCGCTGATCTTGCACAAGCGGATCACGACCACAACAGCCAAGGCGAAAGCACTGAAGATATATATCGAACCACTCATTACACGAGCAAAGGACGATACTACCCATTCACGCCGCCAGGTATTCAAATACCTGCAGGATAAAGAGGCCACCGCAGAACTGTTCCGCGAAATTGCAGAGAAGGTAGCAGACCGCCCGGGTGGATACACCAGGATCATCAAGCTTGGAAACAGGTTGGGTGACAATGCCGATATGTGTATCATCGAGCTGGTTGACTACAACGAGAATATGCTTGCTGAAAAAGCAGCAGCCAGGAAATCTTCCTCAAGGAGAAGAAGAGGTGGTAAGAAAAAGTCGGAAACAACTGCACAGACTGACGCATCTGCTCCTAAAGAGGAAGCTGCCGAACAAGCTACGGCGGAAGCAACAACTGAAACTTCAACTGAAGAGGTGGCTGCCGAACCCAAAGCTGAAGCTGCTGAGACAGCTGAAGAGGTGAAAGAGGAGGCCAGCGCGGAAGCTGCAGAGGAAAAGACTGCTGAGAAAGATGAGCAACCATCAGCCAAGGCAGAAGAAGAAAAACCTGTGGAGAAGAAGAAGGAAGAGAAGACAGAAGAGGTTGAGGAAACTCCTGCTGCTGAAGCCAAAGAGGACAAATCTGCTTCCGCTGAAGCGAAGGATGATAAGTCTGATGCTGAGGAAGATAAAAAGGAAGACAAAGCTGACGAGAAGAATAAAGAATAATTTCACTCAGCTTTTGAAATATAGAGGGGATGGAGTGTCTTTGCGGTGCTTTATCCCTTTTTTTTGGAAAGGCGAAGGGCAAAGGGCAATGGGCAAAGAGCAATGGGCAAAGAGCAATGGGCAATGAGCACTATGCACCACGCAATACGCAATACGAAATACGAAATACACATTTTATAAATCTATAAAGACAAAATTATCATGGGACAAATTGTTGATGTTCATGCACGTGAGATCCTCGATTCAAGGGGAAATCCAACCATCGAGGTGGAAGTTACACTCGCAAGTGGCTTCGTTGGAAGGGCAGGAGTGCCCTCCGGAGCTTCCACAGGTGAGAACGAAGCACTCGAACTTCGTGACGGTGACAAAGACCGCTATCTTGGGAAAGGCGTAACCAAAGCCGTAAATAATGTGAATACCGTCATCGCACCCGAGTTGATGGGTATGGATGCACTTGACCAGGTGGGGATCGATCAGAAGATGCTCGTACTGGATGGTACGAAGACCAAAAGTAAACTTGGTGCCAATGCAATGCTTGGGGTTTCACTTGCAGTTGCCAAGGCAGCAGCCATGTATCACGACATGCCGCTCTACCGGTATATCGGTGGTACAAATGCAAAACATCTCCCTGTTCCGATGATGAATATTATTAACGGTGGTTCGCACTCCGATGCCCCCATCGCATTCCAGGAATTCATGATCCGTCCGGTTGGAGCCAAGACCTTCAAAGAGGCGCTCAGGATGGGTGCTGAAGTATTCCACTCACTGAAGGCAGTGCTCAAATCGAGGGGACTCAGTACAGCAGTTGGTGATGAAGGAGGTTTTGCACCTGAACTCGAAGGAACGGAAGATGCACTGGACAGCATCCTGAAAGCAGTGGAGAAAGCAGGGTACAAGCCCGGCTCAGACATTACCATCGCCCTGGATTGCGCTGCTTCTGAGTTCTACGAGGATGGCGTTTACAATTATGCCAAATTCGAAGGCGATGGCGGTGCCAAAAGAAGTCAGGCTGAACAGGCAGACTACCTTGCCGAACTGGTCTCAAAATATCCGATCGACTCCATCGAGGACGGAATGGACGAAGCTGACTGGGACGGATGGAAGATCCTGACCGATAAGCTGGGAGAGAAGATACAGCTGGTGGGTGACGACCTGCTCGTTACCAACGTTGAGTTCCTCTCGAAAGCCATCGAACTGGGAAGCGCAAACTCGATCCTGATCAAGGTCAACCAGATCGGTACCCTCACGGAAACACTCAATGCCATTGAGATGGCGCACCGTGCAGGATGGACCTCCGTGACCTCACACCGCTCAGGTGAAACGGAAGATGCCACCATCGCAGATATCGCTGTGGCAACCAACTCAGGTCAGATCAAAACAGGATCCCTGAGTCGCTCCGACCGCATGGCCAAGTACAACCAGCTTCTCCGTATCGAGGAAGAACTGGGTGATACCGCTATTTACGGTTATTAGAAGCGATCACCAATATTATAAATGCCCTCCTGTATTCGTGCAGGGGGGCTTTTTATTTAAGAGAGGAGAGAGGAGAGAGGAGAGTTAAGAGGGAGCCGAGGATCGAGAGGAGAGCCAGGCGACCGAAGGGAGACTGGTCCGATAGCCGACGACAGGAGTTGTATCGGGATCAAGAGGTGGTCGAGAGTCAGGAGACTTGCCGGGGATCGCAAATATATAGCTGCGGAATTCATTCCGCAGATCGCTCAGAAGTCAAAAGCCAATCGAGCGCAAAAAAGTCCGGAGAGCATTGAGGCTTTAAGCATATGCGAAGCCATGGTGCACTGAGCCTGCCGAAGTGCACCCCCCCTCTTAACTCTCCTCTCTCCTCTCTCCCCTATTTTATACATCTAAATATTGATAGATATCCATATATATGTTATATTGTAAAGCACTTTACATTTAAAATTCAAATCTGTAACAATATGTCAAACCTTAAACAAAAATTAAAAGACAAAATTGATCTCTGGAGACCCCGAACAGCCAAGCTCATCAAGGAACACAGTGATGTGGTCATCGACGAAGTGACCATCGGACAAGCAATCGGTGGAATGCGGGGTTTGAAAAGTCTTGTAACGGATATTTCCTACCTCGACCCGCAGGAAGGTATTCGCTATCGCGGGTACACACTTCCCGAAGTCTTTGAAAAACTTCCCAAGCCCGAAGGCGCTGAAATGCCCTACGTTGAGGGTGCACTATACCTGTTGCTCACGGGTGAGGTACCCTCAGATAAAGAGGTGGCAGATGTTGCCGATGAATTTAACAAGCGAAGGATCCTTCCAAGATATGTGTACGAAGTCATCGATGCATTCCCTTCAGCTTCACACCCCATGGCCATATTCTCAACGGCGATCCTGACCATGCACAGGGAGTCCTTCTTTGCGAAAAAATACCACGCCGGGATCAGTAAAAACGACTACTGGGACCCCATGTATGAAGACAGCCTGAACCTGCTGGCCAAGCTGCCGGAGATCGCATCCTATATCTATGCCAAGTTATACCGCGACGGGAACAGGATACAATCCAATCCAAACATGGATATGGGAGGGAATTTTGCCCACATGATGGGAATCCCCAAGCCTTATGACGATGTGGCCAGGATGCACTTTATCATCCATGCCGACCATGAAAGCGGAAATGTAAGCGCACATACCGGTCATCTCGTGGCAAGCTCACTTTCAGATATCTATCTTTCTATCTCTGCAATGATCAACGGGCTGGCCGGACCACTGCACGGACTGGCAAACCAGGAGGTGCTCAGGTGGCTGCAGGACCTGGTCCACAGGATGGACGGAAAGGTGCCCACCGAAGCGGAGATCAAACAGTTCGTCTGGGATACACTGAATTCCGGACAGGTGATCCCGGGATATGGTCATGCCGTACTCAGGAAAACCGACCCGAGGTACAAGCTGCAACGCGACTTCAGCAAGAAACACCTCCAGGATGATATCCTCTTTAAGTACACCGACATGCTCTATAAAGTTGTGCCCGATATCCTCAAGGAACATGGAAAGGCGAAAAACCCGTGGCCAAACGTCGACGCTCAGTCAGGAGTAATCCAATGGCATTACGGTGTCACCGAATATGACTTCTATACCGTCCTCTTCGGCATCGGACGATCCATCGGTATCGCTGCCAATATCATCTGGGACCGCGCCCTTGGCTATCCCCTTGAAAGACCAAAATCGGTGAGTACCGAGATGCTGGAAAAACTGGCCATGAAGGCCAAAATGAAATAGGTACCGGAATACATCCCGACAGATGCCGGTTGCCTGGAAACAGCACCGCGTCAGCAGGGACAAGTCCTGCAAAGACCAAAGAACCATTTTAAACACCAGGTCAGTGGACCCATTCCGCTGGCCTGGTCGTCTGATCCCCCCACCTTCTCCAGCTCCCAAAGTGTTAATATTCTTTTTTAATCACCTAAAAGAAGCAATTAAGCACCATAAAAGTTATATTTGTCATATTAAACTGACTTTTTATTTAAATCGATAATTGCTTGGGAT
Organism: uncultured Bacteroidota bacterium; assembly: GCA_937129385.1. Lineage (GTDB taxonomy): Bacteria > Bacteroidota > Bacteroidia > Bacteroidales > M55B112. The sequence goes on along the minus strand of CAKZNC010000215.1, from coordinate 16,038 downwards.
CTGCAAGGTGGTATACGCTGGTTTTGCTATTCATCATCACCAGTTTGCAGGCAGAACTTTCTGCCGGGAAACGCGTGGATGCCATGCTGATCAACTCTATAAGCGGACTTTCCAATAACAAGGTCAATACAATTTTCCAGGATTCACGCGGATTTATCTGGTTTGGTACGGATGATGGCCTGAACAGGTTTGATGGCTATGAATATGTCGTTTTCAGGCACGGCATCTATGATTCCCTTAGCATTGCATCCGGACTCATTCATGCCATTACAGAAGATGCGGAAGGAAACATGTGGATCGCAACTGACAAAGGGGTAAGCAAGTTCGACCTTACAGCCAACCTTTTTTACAACCTTTCATTCTACCCGGTTTCCCTGAGCATCAATGTCAACGAGACTTACGACATCACTTTTGGACGTGATGGCATCCTCTGGTGCCTCATGAATGAGACCATACTTGGATACAATATCTATACGGGCCGGGTCCGTGAATACCATCTTTCCGGCAATGGCGAGGAGGCGGGCATCAGCGAGCGGAGCAAGCTCTTCTACGACAGACGGCACGATGTGCTTTTGATCGGTACATCGACAGGCTTGCGCTACCTCGATGAGCAAACCGGACGGGTACAGGCCACGCCCCTGAAAACCTCTTTCATCTATGATATTTTTCTCGACCGGGAGGGCGAACTCTGGCTTGGATCCACAATTGGCCTGTCAAAGTGTACCTGGGAACCAGGCAATGGGGTGCCGGCAGATTGCGAGCAGGTCATCAGCGGAAGACCGGTCCGGGCAATCGCACAGCTTCCCGGCCAGCAGATCGTCGTTGCAACACGGAACAGTACAATGCTGTTCGATAAAAGATCAGGCGAAGTCGTTGCATCGCCATATGTTATGCTGAATGGTACGCCGGAGATCCCTTCGGTCCGGGATATTGTACTCGACGGATCCATGAACCTCTGGATCGGTACCTACGGAGGGGTCTGCAAGATCGATCTTCATCCCTACCGGTTCTCCTATTTCAATGCAGGATCGGAACCGGTGAGCCTCGACATGGAGATGATCTCCAGTGTCTATGCCGATGAGGACAAGGTTTACCTGGGATCATGGGGGGGCGGACTGCAGGTGATCGACCAGGCCACGGGTACAAAAAAATTCTTTACCAGGAATGATCCCGGAACAAAGTTTGGCGAAAGTGGCGTCAACGTCATAAAAAAGGACCTGAAGGGCAGGATCTGGGTCATGTCACAAAATGCCTATCTCTTTGATCCCGCCAGCGAAACCTTTTCAAAGGTGGAGGAGCAACTGGATATTCCGGGTATTTCCACATTGAGTGGGTCACGCATATACGACATGGCTGTCATTGATTCCAATGCTGTCATCATTACCCACAGGAACGGGTATTATTACATCAACGAAAGTAGCCACAGGTTCCGTGACGTGCGTCATCTCCTGTCAGATACGGGACAGATCCCGCTCGATGAAGTGACCGCTGTGGAATACAATGATGGGATCCTGTGGCTTGGTACTTCATCCGGACTGATCTGGCATGATCTGTCAACGGGAGAAAGTAAATTTTATCAGGTCGGGATTGACAAAGGCATGAAAGATAAAGTGCTGACCATGAAGCTGGATTCAAGGGGCTGGCTGTGGCTCGGCTCCCCGTCGGGGTTGTATCGTCTGAACGGACAATCCGGGACCTTCAGCGGCTATTCGGTACACCTTGGATTTGCAAACGATTATATCTATTCCATCGAAGAGGATGATGAAGGCAGACTCTGGCTCGGGACGAACCAGGGAATCATCAGCCTTGATCCCGTCTCCATGGAGGTGATGAACTATGGAATCCAACACGGACTCTCATGCATGGAGTTTAACATCAATGCATCCTTTTTTTCCGAAAAAGGGACCATGTATTTCGGAGGGATCTCGGGAGTGAATTATTTTGTCCCTGACTCTGTAACACGAACAGTCAGTATTCCACCCACACGGATCACGGGAATGCGGTATTTCAGTAACGAAGGGGCTTATTACAATCCTTTTGTCCCCGATAAACTTACCATCCGGGATGACGAGTCGATCCAGCTCTTCTTCTCATTGCTCGATTTCAATGCGCCGGACTATAAAAGGTTCAGTTACAGACTATCAGATGCAAACGGACCTGGTCGTTGGCACGACATCGGGAGTGACAACAGCCTGATCCTGTCCGGACTGAACCATGGCAATTATACTTTCGAAGTTGTGGGATCCGATAACGACAGGCAGTTGAGTATCCAACCGGGTACCATTGAACTGCAGGTGATCGCACCCATATACCGTCGCAATATTTTTGTATTTATGATGTTCCTGCCGCTGCTCCTCCTGGTCTATTTTCTCTTTGAATACCGTACCAAGACCCTCAAGAAAAGCAACCGCGCTCTCAGGGAAAAAGAGATTGCCGCCAAAGAGGTGCTCAGACAGAAGAACCTGCTCAGCAGCAGGAACAAAAACATAGAGGACAGCCTTAAATACGCACAGCGTATCCAGTATGCCATGTTCACCAGCGAACTGGAGATCAAGAAAATGTTTCCCGAATCTTTCATTTTTCAGAAACCGAAAGATATCGTCAGCGGAGATTTCTACTGGGCACGAAAGAAAAGCAACAAGGTGTTCCTTGCTGCTGTCGACTGCACCGGCCATGGTGTTCCCGGGGCTTTCATGTCTCTGATCGGCCTCGAGTTTTTCAGACAGATCATCGACACGCAGGGAGTCACCAAGCCTTCCCAGGTGTTGAACGAGATCAACAGGAATTTTGACCTTATCTTTGACAACCTGGATGACCTGAATATGCGAGATGGCATGGATCTCGCATTCTGTACGATAGACACGCATACCAATAAACTGCAATTTGCCGGGGCCTTTAATCCGATCTATATCATCAGGAATGGTGAGATCATTGAGATCAAAGGGGACAAACACCTGCTGGGGCCTGATCTCGGTTACGGACGATCGACATTTACAAACCATGAGTTCCAGTTGGAAAAGGAGGATATCCTCTATATGTTTTCAGATGGTTATGCCGATCAGTTTGGTGGGCCGGAAGGCAGGAAGTTCAAATACCGCCGTTTCCGACACTTGCTGCTCTCGATCTACAGGCACCCAGTAGATCTGCAAAAAAATATCCTCGAGAACAGTATCAATGACTGGAAAGGGGATTTTGAGCAGGTGGATGACATCCTGGTCATGGGCGTAAAACCATTCATTTAGGAGTCTGTAAAACTTTTTCAGATCAACGATTCGATCCGCTCAACGAGCTCCTCGACCTGGAAAGGTTTGCTGAGGTAATCATCTGCTCCCGCTGCCAGGCAATGGTCCCGGTCTCCCGCAAGTGCATTGGCGGTGATCGCTATGATCGGCACCCTGTCCTCGGATGTGGTCTCGATCTCCCGTACCTTCTTTGTTGCAGTGATGCCATCCATGACCGGCATCTGGATATCCATGAGGATCAGATCATATTTCTTTGTTCCGAACATGTCCAGGGCCTCTTTCCCGTTGTTCGCCACGTCGATGTTCTTTACGGTTTTATTCAGACTCAGCAGGACGATCTTCTGGTTGATGGCATTGTCTTCCACAAGCAGAATATTCATGTCCTTGAGCTGCTTCCTGGTTTCCCTGACCACCGGTTTCTGTTCGCCCGGTTCTTTCACGGCCTTCCTGGTGAGGTCCTTGGGGAAGTCCTGGTAAAAGAAGATCATCTGTTTTGACTTACCGCTCTGCAATTCCACCTTCGCCCCTGTCAGTTGAAGCAGTCGGTTGGTGATGGTAAACATCCCCGGCTGTTGTTCTGTACCTTTTGCTGAAGCAGTAACGGCCTGCTCAAATTCCCTGGTACGCTCAACTTCAAAATGCAACATGAATTTAAGTCCGTACATATGTTGCGTTTCGTAATCACTGGAGACAGATACAGCTATCTGATCATCCTTCAGTCCGAATTCAGCGATCCCCTTCACGAGATTGATCATTACAGATCGTAACAGGCTGGGATCCCCGATGATGTTGTACTCGGGCACCGGATCGATCACTGTACTGAACTGCACTTCGAGAAGTGCATCGGAAGAGAGGATCTCTGTGATCCCCCTGATGGCTTCCTCCAGGTTGAAACTCAGGATACTTTGCTTGTGATCAATGATGGACGGAGTCGCAATCTCTACGAGATCATTGACGTCATTGATCAGATCATGGGTAGAGTTTTTAAGCGTCTCAAGCAGTTCGATCTGGGCACTGCTCATTCTTGCATCATGAACCAGGTTGTTGATCAGGGTGATATTGCTCAGGGAGGTACGCAGCTTGTGTGACAGCCTGGCGATGAACTCATCACGCTGATTGATCTCCTGTTCATAATACTCCACCTTCTGCTGCTGCGCAAGAATATTCTGTTCCTGGTAATTCTGAATGATCGCTGATGTGGCAATCATCAGGAGATAGGCGACTGCAAAGAGGGTAAGGCTAAGCAGGTCCATGGGTTGGAATTCAGGGGTCAAAGGAAAAATATTGCCGAGGATCATCAAGATCAGTAACCCTACCGCGATCCAGATGCCTTTGCCGGGCATTACCGAGATGGAGGCAATAGGAAAAAGCATAGCGAAGATCAAAACCGACCTGGATACCTCTTCAGCCATAAAATAGCACAGTAAAACTGCCAGGCTCAGGATCAGCAGACCCACAAACCCCACCGTCTCGGTCATTTTATGTGGTGGGAAGATCAGGTAGGTGACAGAAAATAGCAGAAGTGCTGAGAAATTTATCAGGGCAACTTCCGGTATGGAAAATGCCAGTCCGACCACCCCGGCGATAAAGAACAGGACCGAAGCCACCAGGTTGTACATGTTGGTGCTTTTAATCTTCTCCGCTTTCCTGATCCCTGTGTCTTCCCCGATTCCGTAATTGAATATTAATTTCAGTAAATTCATGTTGGTTCCATGGACGATTGCTCGATTCAAAGATAAGACATAAATGGAATAATCATGAAAAATGAGCATTCCTGAATAAAAAATACGGGTCTGACAGACCAATTTTAAATACTTTGTGTTTTATAAAAGGAAGGAGTTTGATACATTTACTGAATTATGAATAGGAAGAAACTGTGCATATGCCTGCTTCCGCTGGTACTTTTGCTTATTTCACTAAATGTGACAGCCCAGGACACTCCCGGAGACGGAGATGATAACGGCAGAAGGAAAGCACCGGAAGGATTTGTGGAATACACACCTGAATTTGAGTTCAGGGACGGGATCTATCCCAATTTCATGACAGTGAAGAGGAATGAGCCCATTCCAAAGACAAGGCTTGTAACGGAGGCTGACCTCTTCTCACGGGATTTCTATGAAGAGGTCACTGAGCAGAAGCGGATCGTCTATTATGATGACAATGGCGTGATGCAGGAATTGCGGACTGCAAATATCTGGGGGTACGGTCGGAACGGGGTACTCTATATCAACCTGGGATCAAAATTCCACCGGATCAGCTTTGTAGGTTCGATCAGTCATTTTGTTGCCACCCTCACCACCTACAACTCGGGCTACTACGATCCCTACTATGACTACTACTCAAGTCGTTATTACAGGTCGCCCTCATCCTACTCCTCTACGGAGGTGCGGCAGTACCTGATCGATTTTGAGACAGGGAAGCTGATGGAGTTCGATGTAAACTCAGTGGAGATCATGCTCATGAAGGACCCGAAACTATATGATGAATACATTGAGCTCCGGCGGAAAAAGAAAAAACAGTATAAATTTGTCTATATTCGGAAATTCAATGAACGCAATCCACTCTATTTCCCGGAATAGCATACACATTAAAACCAATCCCATGAAAAAAATTATTGCACTGTTGCTGGTCATCATACCCCTCGCAAACCTTACTGCACAGAGAGAATACCTTCCAACGGAAGAGGATCTGGATGTATTTAAAACTACAAAAACATACATCGTGCTGGAAGACAACCCGATGTCGGACTACAATTTCGAGATTACCGATGCGGTGAAGAAATACTGGAAGATTACTGAATATGAGTTCCTAGAATTCGATGAATTTGAAGCAAGGACCACGGATTCCAAAGCTTCATTTCTTTATCCTGCAACGGTCTCATTTGAAAAGGACAAATCCAATACCCGCTACACCTTCCTGTGTCTGTCCCTGGGTGGTGATTATCCCTCCATGGACGAGATGAAGGATATCGTGAATATTCCGCTTTGCTATTTTGGCGTGGAGCAGGACAACTATACCTATAAGCTGGGCACACTCGTTCATTTTATGCAGAAGCATGTGGAGATGATCACCAAAAATCCGGAAATGATCTCCCAGAATGTATTCAGGGAATACAACGATAATATGACGGCCATCCACGATAAAACACTCTACCTACTCGAGGATGAGCTTGAAAAGGAGATCAGTACAGAGGCCAGGATCAGGGCGATCTATCCTTACGAATTCAAGCTTGTGACGCGCGAGGAGATCAAGGAGGCGATCATGAACCAGGATGAGAATGTGGTATTTCTGCATAAGGTCGGCCCTGAAGGCAAAAAACTCAACGCCCGTGTATACAAGATCCTGGTTGGTGCCGGCGATTCAAATTTCTATTATTTCGACTACCACAAGGTGAAAGGGAAAAAGCCGGATGCGTTCCTGGAAAATGACCTGAAGAAACTGTCCAGGGCCAACTGATTTTCATTCTACCCGAATTTTCAGGATTCATTCCCCGATCTACGTGCAAATGGTTAAATTTGCGCAACAGTAATCTATGGACCAAAAGTTAACCGAATGGCAGCACAAAAACCATCTGTACCCAAAGGAACCCGCGATTTCACACCTGCTGAGATGTCGCGCCGGAATTTTATTTTTGATACCATCCGGGATGTTTTCAGGAAGTACGGGTTCAAACAGATCGAGACGCCTGCCATGGAGAACCTCTCCACGCTGCTGGGTAAATACGGCGAGGAAGGGGACAAGCTGCTGTTCAGGATCCTGAATTCCGGAAATTTTCTCAAAGGGGTGGACCAGCAAAACCTGGAGAATAGAGATGCCCCCGGGATCATTAGCCGTATTTCAAAGCGCGGGTTGCGTTATGACCTGACCGTCCCTTTCGCACGTTACGTGGTTCAGCACAGGAATGAAATCAGTTTCCCTTTCAGGCGTTTCCAGATACAGCCAGTGTGGAGGGCTGATAACCCGCAGAAAGGAAGATACCGGGAATTCTACCAGTGTGATGCCGATATGATCGGAAGTGAATCACTGGTCAATGAATTTGAGTTGATAAGGATCATCGATGAAGTATTTGCCCTGCTGAATCTTAAAGTAACCATCAAGATCAATAACAGAAAGATCCTGGCCGGCATCGCAGAGGTGATCGGCGAACCCGAACGGATCATTGACATCACGGTCGCTATCGATAAGCTGGAGAAGATCGGGGAGGAAAAAGTGCGCGAAGAACTGAAGAGCAAAGGCCTTTCCGGAACAGCGCTGAAACGGCTGGATCCAGTCTTCGGAATGATGGGGAATAACGTTGAAAAGCTGGAGTTTTTACAGACATTCCTGGCAGATTCGGAAACCGGACTGGCAGGGATCGGGGAAATCCATACATTGCTGGGTTACCTTTCCACAGATCCCGTGCAATCAGCCATTGAGCTGGACATTACCCTGGCACGCGGACTGGATTATTACACCGGGGCGATCATCGAGGTAAAATCTGATGAAGTATCCATTGGCAGTATCTGTGGTGGTGGTCGATATGACGATCTCACAGGCATATTCGGAATGCCCGGTGTCTCCGGCGTAGGGATCAGTTTCGGAGCCGACCGGATCTATGATGTGCTGCAACAGCTGGACAAATTCCCCTCCACCGCGGAGGAGCAGACAAAGCTCTTGTTTGTTAATTTTGGTGAGAACGAGGTGAAGTACATCCTGCCCATGCTGGGCCGATTGAGAAATGAGGGGGTGATTGCCGAACTCTACCCGGAGTCTGCAAAGATGAAAAAGCAGATGACCTATGCCGACCAGTCTGCCATCCCATATGTGGCACTTGTGGGCGAAAATGAGATCCAAAGCGATAAGATCACGGTCAAGGAGATGTCCACCGGAAACCAGGAGCAGCATGATTACAAAGAGCTTCTTCAAAAACTGAAATCATAGCTGTCAAATAACATCTTACTTTTCATCCTTTTTTCCGTAATTCACAACCTGGAAAACAGGTGAATTATGGCACAAAAACATTGCATCAGTAACGAGGTGATCGACTGGAAGGTCATCGGAGATTTACTGGACCAGGAGAAGGTCCTGGAACTTTCAGATAATAGTAAAGAGCGCATCATCCGCTGCAGGAAGTACCTCGACAGTCGGCTGACACATAAAACAGATTCCCTGTACGGGATCAACACGGGATTCGGTTCCCTCTACAACAAGGTCATTTCCGATGCCGATCTCGGGTTGTTGCAGAAGAACCTGGTGATGTCTCATGCATGCGGGGTGGGGGAGCAGATCCCTGACGAGATCACGAAGTTGATGCTGTTCCTGAAATTACAATCATTGTCGTACGGAAATTCGGGTGTTCAGCTTGAAACTGTGCAAAGGCTGATCGATTTTTACAACAACGATATTGTTCCCGTGGTTTACCAGTACGGCTCCCTAGGGGCATCGGGTGACCTGGCACCACTTGCGCATCTCAGTCTGCCGCTGATCGGCATGGGGGAGGTCCGCATGAACGGTGAGATCCTCCCATCTTCACAAATGCTTTCACGCATGGGCTGGGAGCCGGTGGAGCTGCAATCCAAGGAAGGACTGGCACTGCTCAACGGCACGCAATTCATGAGTGCCTACGGTGTGCACCTCTGCCTGAGGGTATTCAAGCTGTCGAAGCTTGCCGACATCATCGGCGCGATCTCCCTGGATGCATTTGACGGTCGGATCGAACCGTTTCACGACCTGATTCAGCAGATCAGGCCCCACCAGGGACAGATCAGCACGGCGGCACGTGTCCGCTGGCTGCTGTCAGACAGTGAGCTGATGAACAGGAAGAAGGGCCATGTGCAGGACCCTTATTCATTCAGGTGTATTCCCCAGGTGCATGGGGCCTCCAAGGATTCCATTGATTATGTCGCCTACGTCTTTCAGAATGAGATCAACTCGGTGACCGACAACCCCACGATCTTTCCCGAAGAGGACCTGATCATCTCAGCCGGAAATTTCCATGGTCAGCCCCTGGCACTCGCATTCGACAACCTGGCAATCGCCCTTTCCGAGTTGGGGAATATCTCTGAGCGACGCACCTACCAGCTCCTGTCAGGTGCACGACAGCTGCCCCCGTTCCTCGTGGCCAATCCGGGTCTGAATTCTGGATTCATGATCCCCCAGTATACGGCTGCCTCAATGGTGAGTCACAACAAGCAGCTGTGTACCCCCTCATCGGTCGACTCGATCGAATCGTCGCAGGGACAGGAGGACCATGTGAGCATGGGGGCCAACGGAGCGGTAAAGGCCTACAAGGTAATGGAAAACCTGGAGCGCATCCTGGCCATTGAACTGTACAATGCAGCGCAGGCACTGGATTTCCGCAGACCGGCGAAATCTTCAGCATACATTGAGAACTTCGTGGCGGCCTACCGAGAACGGGTTTCGTTCATTGATGATGACAAGGTGATGTACGAGGATATCAACCGTACAGTGGATTTCCTTCGGGAGGTGGAGATCCATCCCGAGCTGGATAAAGATCTGCTGTAGCGGTTATTCAGGGATCTCCGGCACGGGGCAACGGTTTCTGCCACCACCCCCGCCATGACCCGCACGGAATTTGCGCAGGATGTATTTCCTGAATTCGCGGTCCATGGCGTACATGCGCATGGTTTTCCGCTCACCGAGAATCTCGACGAATTTCATGTGGTATTTCGCGCCCAATTCAACACGTTTCTTCTGCAGGGCAATGTATTTATCGAGGTGTTCGTGGACCTCTTCGTCCGACATCGCCTCGTAATTGCTGTTGTAATAATCCAGCAGGATACGCTCCTCCTCGTTGATCTTCATATTGCGGTTGTGAAAATCTTCGTGCACGGGCCAGAACTTTTCAGACTCTTTGTCTGACAGATCGAGCTTTTCGGTGAAATAGGCGACCTTTTCCTCGTGGAATTTACCCATCTTTTCATTCGGCTGTGCAAACAGTGATGCTGCAGGCAGGGTCAGTAATATCGCTGCCAGCAGGGCGGTGTACATTGCAGTTATTTTTCTCATTCGTTTTGATTTTCGTTTGAATCAATTAGGTAGATCAGGTCGACTTCATTGCTGGAGAGGTAGCGCATCGCATCCTCCTCCCATTGGTCGTATCCGTCTCCAGGATCTTCCTCGTATGTTGTCCCGATGATATAATCGTCTTGTATGATGCCGGTTTTTTCAAGCATCTCAAGGTCATAGATCGCCTGTTCGTTCAGTCGGCTGCCGATCACGGTCTGAAGGAGGATATACACTACCAGGGCGATGCCGGAGATCGATGCTGCCAGGGTTATGTAAGGCCGCATGGAGATCATCCTGCCTTTCCCGTGCCGCGATTGATCATGCGCCCCTGGTGTTGGTTCCGCGTTCGTTCCGGGCACAGTCGTTTCCTGTTCCTTCCTGATGCGGTCCATCACCTGCACCTGCAGATCCCCGAAGTAACCTTCCGGCACCCGGAATGGATTCTCCGGCTTTGCGGGGATCTTCCCGGTATTATGTTTTTTGCGATCCATCATATTCGTTGCCTGTTCATTAGACTCATTATCCTGTAAAAGGTTTATTCACCTGTGAGATACTTTTCAATCTTCTTCGCTGCATGGTGGTATGAGGCTTTGAGTGCCCCCACCGAGGTTTCCAGCACTTCCGACATCTCCTCGTATTTCATCTCCTCGTAGTACCTGAGGTTGAATACCAGCCGCTGTTTCTCCGGAAGCGTATGGATGGCTTTCTGGAGTTTTAGCTGGATTTCGTCCCCGTCGAACCACGGATCGGTCTCCAATGTATCGGTCAGCTTACCGTCATAAAATGTGTCATCGGTATTTGCCTGGTGCCGTTTCCGGCGCTTGATCTGACTCAGCGATTCATTGGTGGCGATCCTGAAGAGCCATGTAAACAGTTCCGACTCCTGCCGGAAGTTCTCCAGGTTCTTCCATACCTTGATAAGTGTATTCTGAAGGGCATCGTCGGCATCCTCGTGGCTGACCAGCATCCTCCGACAATGCCAGTAGAGGCGCTCCTGGTAAGTGTCCATGAGCATGCGGAAGGCAGTTTCCTGCTGCCCCGGCGTTTTGAATTTTTCTATGATCTCCCTGTCAGAATATGCAGACATCTCTCTCCTGGTTGAACATTAGAGTATTTATCACGGGGAAGGTTTAATTGTCATTTGAATTCCACCAGTTCAGTCAGGCCGGATCGGATCACGAAGTCGCGGATCTGGGTATGCATGGTGGCACTCAGATCGCCCTGTCTGTAAACGATGCGATAGGTTCCGGGCTGCAGGTAGTAGTCCTGTTGTGTCATGCCCGGCCTGATATTCAGCACCCACTCCTGGTCACCATCCTCTGTTAGTCTGTACATCGCTCCGTAACCGGCCTTCCTGGAGGAGATATGCACCATCCCCGGCTCGGGGATCTCAACAGTAGTTGTGTAACTCTGCCGGATCTCCACATCCTCGAGGTAGATCAATGGGAAGACCGGAATCTCCAGGTCGTACTTGCCCACGAGGTAGCGTTCGCTGGATCCCATGAACTGTACATTGATCGTTTTCGGATCGCTGGCTTTTTTCACGAGTATTTTTTCATCTGCATAGGTATTTCCCCCTTTGCTCCTCACCAGCAGGTACCCCTGCGGGGCATCGATACCAATGTGGTTGTGTTTTCCTGCGATCAGCTTCACTGAATCTGTTGAAGCCGGCGGGATGGACTGTGCGATCACCCTGTATGTGCTGAGCTGGTCCACAGACAGTGTGTCGGGATTGCCCTTGCTGTTGAGGGTGTGCATCATGTTGTACCTCACCTTCCCTGAAAACTGGTCATAGAATAGCACGGCCACGTTTGTTTCTGAAGGGTTGCCATCCGTATCGATCAGGTTGACCTGTGCACTGGTGGTGTTGAGTGCTTCGGTGATCACGATCTTCATCACGTTCCTGAATTGCTCCTCGCTGGGGGCATCGTAGTATTGACCCATACATCCGAATGTCTCCCTGAAATTCGGATCATTGCCGATGCCGATTACGAAGGGGCGGAGCGTGATCCCCTTTTTCTGCAGTGCGAGTGAAACGGCACACGGATCTCCGTCACATGCCTCCACCCCGTCGGTGATCATGATGATAATGTTTCGGCATTGCGGACACGGAGGGAAATCATCGGCGGCCAGTTCAAGTGAATGTGCGATGGGAGTTGTTCCTTTCGGGGAGAGGAACCGCAATTTCTGACGGATCCTGGAGGCGTTGTCAGGTGCAAATGGTACTTCAAGCTTTGTATCGCTGCAATCCTGCGGCGGAACCGGGCTCTGGTGTCCGTAAACCCTGAGCGCCATCTCCACATTCTCGAGCTGTTGCAGGCTGTCCACCATCTCCACGAGGATGTTACGGGCAATATTGATCTTGGTACCGCCCTCCCAGACGCCTGCCATGCTGTAGGAAGCATCGAAGATAAACAGGATCCTGGAATTCGGTTGATAGCCTTTTTCGGTATCCTGGGCAAATTGCAACTTTGGCAGGGCCAGGAAGATCAGCAGCAGGAAAAACCAACGGTGGTGAACTGTATTTATCATCGCAACGTCTTAATAATGAACAACTCATGAAATATACGAAAATTGAACATACCATTCCGGACCTTCATGGCAATTCTTTTAACAATAACGTTGGAATGATTATATATAGTACACTATTCGATGACAAGAAGTTCTGAGCTTACGGCATCCCCTGTTCTTACTTCGGAGAGATAGGTCCCCGGAAGAAGGTGATCCACGGGGATCCTGATCAGTTGCCTGCTTGCACCTGTTCCCTGGTGAAATGATTGTTGCATTGCCACCTGACCGTTCATACTGAAAAGCGTCACCTTCACCTCTTCCCGGAAGTCTGCCGCCGTGAGATCAATGATGTACATGTCAGCTGCCGGATTTGGATAGCACCTGATCTTCCTGTCAGCCGACCCGTACTCCTCTGCGGAGGCATTCGGATCGGTCATGAAGATCGCAGTGACCTCTGCATGACCGGTTGCCATTGTAAGAACTGTTTCTTCCAGGTAGACATCTTCAATCGTTACCGATCCTGTATTCAACTCCCACTGATCAAATAGCTTCCCGGAGGGGGCCGGTACTGATCCGATGGTGACTTTGTCGCCTGCGTAATAGCTGCCATCTCCGCTTCCCTGGTTGACCTTCAGACCATATTTGCTTCCTTTTTCAGTGTCGATGAGCTCAATGGCATCCAGGCGGGAGATCGTATTTCCCGATTTGTGGTTGTAAAGGCGGAACCAGTTGATCGCATCCAGGTCAGGGGTACCGATCACTGCGGCATCACTGATGTTCAGTGTGATGAAATTCCAGCCTGGTGAGAGGCCCTCCAGGCTCCAGCTGTATTCATTCTGATCGGGCTTACCGCCGCTTCCCAGCTCAACCTGGTTGGCACCAAGCAGCGAGGTGTCGGCTGTATAATACCAGAACTGCAGCACCAGTGTCTCTGCCGAACTGCCCGAGATATAGGCGGGAGAAAATATTTTTTTATACTCATCCGTCCCGCTTCCTGAAAATTCAATATACCCGGCACCCTGCTGCAAGTTGTCGGTCCCCAACGAGAGGTTGTCAGCAGATTTCCAGCCTGTAAGATGATCACAATCATCAAGGTACACTCCCTCTTCCCCGATCCTCAGGCTGGTGGCGTCAGACCTGCTTCCGAACCATTCCAGGGGCTCCTGCATCATCTGCCACTGCAATACATAGACACCGTTCTCTTCCGGTACCTGGACATCGAATGAGAATATTTTCTCCTCTCCCGGTATAATGATTTCACCTTCCTCCAGGTCCACCCTGCTGCTCCCCCAGGTTGTGTTGCTTTCCGGTGCCTGGCTTCCCAGGAAGTATCCCTCTTCGGTGGTCCAGTCAGTGTTCCCTGTATTCTTCATTCTGATGGTCACCGGCATGGTCGATCCCGGGGTGAGGTCGGGGACCGACTGTGAGATGAATTCAGCGCCGTTGACCTTCGGGATTTCCCGGTAGGTTGCAGCAATCGTGGCAGGTTCATCATTAAGGGTGAGTGTCGTTGTAAGTGCAGTTGTATCGGCGATGGATGGGTTCCCCAACGTCACCACCCATGCCCTGAACTCCATCCCTTCAGCTGGTGCATCAGCGGTGATGGTCGCAACCTCGAGAGGAAGATAACTCCCGTCACCAGTTCCCTGGTTCACGATCAGCTCACTTGCGGCACAGGTTCCTTCCGGAATACCACATCCGCACAGACCGGGATCTGTTTTCTCCGGATCATCGGGGCACAGGTCGTCCGCCCTGAGGTATATTTCCGACGTGCTCTCTGCCGTGAGATTGGCAGTGACATCCACTATGGTGAAGAGGTCACCGTCAAATTGCTGTTCCACCGCCGCACCTGTACATTCATAGTTATATCCTTTTGGCATGACGAACCGCACTTTTGCATCTTCCACCTGGAAATCAAAATGGTTGATGACCGTCGCGGTGTTTTCAAAAACGGTTCCGTCATTTTCGCTGGCATAGGAAAGTGACAGGTTCGATACCCATGTTGAGGGAGAGAGCTCGTCGCCGGAATGAAGCACTTCGGCCACGGCGTTTGTACCTGGGACCGGCTGGAAGGTCCCGTTCGTATTGTCCACCCTGAACAGGTTGAACTCGAAGTGATCCCTGATGGACCCCGCGATGTAGGCAACTTCATCACTGCCGGTATCGAAGGGCCAGGGGTTGTCGGTCCTGACATGGTGTTTGTCCCCGGCCAGGACAAGGTTCAGCTTTGTATGGTCGTCAATGAACTCGTGCATCTTGTCGTAACAATGACCTGCGGTCACAAAGAAATTACCGCCAGATCCGGCACCTTCGAGCCATGCGACAGCTTCATCCACCTGCCAGGCATGTTCTTTGGCACTGCTCGTGGATACGTCCCATGCATTGTTGAGCATCATGAAACGACCGTTGCCGTAGCTGAAGCTGGAGCTCTGCAAACCATAATAGTCATTGAAGAAATCGGAGTTCACCTGGGCGGAGGCCTGCGGCCAGTCATTCGCTGTATAGGCGTCGTGGTCACCTGGAACCATGAAGGTTGCCGCTGAAGCATCTGCCATGCCATTGATCCCACTGCTTTCATCCCCTTCGAAATAGATGATCTCTCTTTCGGGGTGATTCCTGACATTGTACATGTTGTCCCCGGTTTCCACGATCACCTGGACATCCATGATGTTTGCGATATCGATCATCGCGGATTTCTTTCCCAACAGCACATTTATGTCATGTCCATGCTGATAAAGGTGTCCGTCCGACATATGCATGATGTAATACTGTTCTTTGTATTCCGTAACAACCTTGACGCCTCCCGGTGATCTCACATCTCCTGAAGAAGTTTTCAGCACCAGGTCATACCGGTCGGCCGGCGCCTCTGCAGGCACAGTCACAGTGATCTTCGTGTCATAACGATTGCCCGAAAGCTGGTCATATTCCCAGTCACCTGACTCAATGCTGAATGTGGGAACGACCGTGTTGTAAGGCCCCACAAGTTCTATGTCACTGATCACCTGGTCGGCATCGGCATCGAACCATACCTCGAAGTTTTCACCGGCCTTGACGATGGCAGTGGTGGAACGCCATGGGCGAATGATCTTGGCACTATGAGCAATGTACGGAATAGTGGTGAGCAGAACCACCAACATGAGACGAGAGAGGGTTTTACAGGATTTCATCATTTTGAGCGTGTAGATGTTTCTGAGTATGGTTGTTTATGAGTTGATGAGTTGATGAGGCTGCGAACTGCCGGCTGCGAACTGCCGGCTGCTGACTGACTGCCGGCTGC
>CAKZNC010000214.1 GCA_937129385.1 uncultured Bacteroidota bacterium | reverse complement strand
ATACGAGATCATCAATGCTACCAACCTGATCATCGAGCAAACCGCTGAATCATCCTTGCTTACTGGCGAGGAAATCCAACAGATCAGGGCAGAAGCCCTGGCATGCAGAGCCTGTACCCATTATATCCTGAGTATCCTGTATGCACAGCAATTCGGTTTTACAGAAGATGCTTCCCATCCCGGGATTGTATACAACACCTCCACCATTACAGCCGGGGTGGATTTCCCGGCCCGTCTCACGATGAGAGAGACCTATGACCTGATGCTGGCTGACCTGGAAGATGCCCTGGACCTGTTTACCGGCACCCAGGCGCTCCCATACGGGGAAAGCAAAACCTATTTCAACGGGATCACCACCGCCTCCATGGCTGCACGTATTGCATTGCAGATGAACGATTGGGAAAATGCCTTGCGGTTTGCAGATACTGTAATCAACAACAGCGGTCTTGTGCTAACTAAAGGCACAGCCTATTCTAGTGAATGGGAACACCCCGGGGCCACACTGACGGAGACTATTTTCGAATTGAACATTCCCAGGGATTCGGATGGCTCTCCCGGATCATCGGTCGCACATTCATTTTATCTCTATGAAAGCACTTTAAATTACGCGGATTTTGTTGCCAGCGGAGACCTGGTTGATCTATATATTGGTGAAGATATACGGAAAGAAATGCTCATGGAGGTGCTCCTACCTACTTCGATCAATGGCATTATTACCTACCAGGCTTACTACTTTACCCGGAAGTTCCAGGTGGAGAAACCAACTCCTGTTACACGGTTGTCAGAAATGTACCTGGTCAGGGCCGAAGCACTTGCCCGGAAGTCAAACCCTGATCTTTCAGCGGCCAGGATTGACCTGAACAGGATCCGTTACAGGGCCGGTCTGGATCCGCTGGTGACCGACGACAACCTGTTGGAGGAGATCTTCCTTGAGCGCAGGAGAGAGCTGGCATTTGAGGGGTTACTTCTTTTTGACCTGGCCAGGTATCAGAAAGACATCTTAAGGGACAAGGGATGTATTTCGAGTGTATGTACGCTGACCTACCCCTCAGATCGTTTTATCCTGCCCATCCCGCAGAATACTGTATTGTTGAACGAATTCATGGAACAGAATGAAGGCTACTAAGATATTATGGCTACTGACCTTGCTTATGCTCGTCCTATGGGGTTGCGAATACCAGGAAAGGCCGGAGTATTCGGATGCTGTTGGCAGGTATGTGCGCTTTAACCTGATCGTGGATGCAGACGGCAGAATTATCCCACCTGGCAAAATGGCGCCAGATGAAGTTTCGACTGAGCATTACATACAGAGAACCGTCAACACATTGAAGATCCCGGTATCCCTGACCTCAGAGCCGCTTTCTGAGGAGGTACAGGTCTGGTTCAGCTATGATACCACCGGTCCATATTCAGCATTTACCATTGAACCAGCCAATGTTCTTTCCTTCAACGGCACCAAACTTTCCGACACGATCATCCTCGACTATCATGAACGCTGGGATGCGGAACAGGAGAATAAGTTTGTTTTTACGATCGATTCGGTGAGCGACCCAACAATACATATTGGCAACCTGAACCAGGTTGAACCAAATGACAGCCTGGTAATAACGCTGAAGGAACTTTTCCTTCGGTATAGTTTTCCTGTGAAAAACCAGTTGGAGATACTGGGCCAGGAAGGAGAAACAATGGTAATCGATGTGGAATTTCCCGATGGGTTTTTCCCGGCCGAAGTGGAGGGAAATGAACTGGTCATCCCGGGATTCAGTGATTTTGAATACACCCTGGAACAACTGGAATATGACGATGACGACACGAAGATCAGCTACCTGATCACCCTGGATGAGGAGCTGGATGATGAAATGGCTACCTATCGTGCCTCCTTTGAACTGAAGGAACTGGACCGTTACAACCTTGCAGGCAACAACATGTTTAGTGTGACGAAGTGGGAAAATGTACCGAGAGATGTCTCACTGAACACTGCTGCACATTTTCTTGACCCGTCAGACAACAATTACCGTACCTATGGTGAGCAATGGATCGATTACATGGACAGGGACAGTTGCCGATGGTATCCCTTCTTTGCATTCACCACACCCGTTGAGGTAAGTGCAGATCACCCGAATGCAGTATTGTATGATGACCAGGGTACCCAGGACCCGTTGGATGATATTTATCACCACGCATTCCGGATCGGGTTCGTGTCTCCCAATGCCGGTGGGGGTCTGACTACCAATCCATTTAACATGAAAAGGTGGTTTGACAATGAATCTTCCGATTCAGACAATTCGCCCGGGTTTAATATCCCCCAGGCCCTGGAGTTTTATCCTGATGATAACGGAACAAGTGCAACCTCCGGGATTGTGAAGGTGATTGAGCAGGACCTGATCATCGGCGGAAAGCAAGAGGATGGCAGTATAAAAACCTACACCATCAGGATTGAGGGTGAGGGTGAATATTATGAACTGGGGAACAGCATCTTTGAGGTCGAATTGGAACTCAGAGTTACAAATAATGAGTTATTCGGTGGTACCATAAGTGCATATTACAGAATCTTCAACACCTCTGAATATGATGAACCATCGCCGATCACAGATACTGAATGTTTTGAAGAACGCGTTCTTTAATGTAGAATAAAAATAAAGCATGAAAATAGATATGAGTAGGAGAATGATCTGGATGTATGCCGTGTTGGGACTTGTGCTAACCACCGCTGCCCCTGTTTGGGCGCAGGAAGAGACGGAAGATGAACCAGAGAAAACAGAGACCCGGGAAGAGAAAGTTGAGAAAAAACAGAAGGACAGCTACAAGAAGTTCCTGGCAGAAAACGTGGTCCGTGAAGCGGGGTTGTTTGACCTGGTCGTAATTGGCGAAGACTACTATTTTGAGATCGGTGATGAAATGCTGGGAAGGGATATGTTGCTGGGTGAAAGGGTCGCTCAGCTGAGCTCCTCCTCGAAAGTGGCGGCCGGCGAAATGCGCAAAGCTCCGATTCTCATCAGGTTCAGCCGTGATGATAAAAATGTCTACCTGCACAAGATCGTATCCAGCTACGATGCCGACAGCAATGACCCGGTGAGCGTGGCCGTAAACCGTACCTCCATTGATCCTATTCTGCATACCTTCAGCATCGAGGCGCTCAGTCCCGATTCTACTTCAGCGGTCATTGAGATTACCGATTTCTATTCAGAGGAGATCAAGGACATCTCTCCTTTCAATTCAAAATTCAAGGCGGGCAAACTTGAAAAGGACCCGACTCATATCACGGAAGCGCTGGCGTTCCCTGAGAACATGGAGGTCAGGACCTACATGAGCTACTCGAACACAAAAGGTGATCCCTTCAGTATCATCGTGCATCGTTCCCTTCTTCTGCTGCCGGAAGAGCCCATGATGCCACGATATGAGGATCCCCGAATGGGTTACTTTTCAAACAGCAAGACATGGTTCTCCACTGATACGGTGGGGGTCAGCAGCCTCAAGTTCATAAACCGGTTTGACCTCAGGCCCAAGCCGGAGGATGTGGATGACTATTATGCAGGCAAACTGGTCGAACCGGAAAAACCCATCGTATTCTACGTCGACGATGCATTCCCGGATGAGTGGAAGGAATACATCAAGGCGGGTATCGAAGACTGGCAGGCGCCTTTTGAGGCGATCGGGTTCAAAAATGCCATCGTAGCCAGGGAATATCCAAAGGATGACCCCACATTTCATCCTGAAGATATCCGCTATTCCTGTGTAAGATATATCAGTCTGCCCAAA
>CAKZNC010000213.1 GCA_937129385.1 uncultured Bacteroidota bacterium | reverse complement strand
GAGATCCCGAAATAAATCCTCCCATCCAATTCACTTTGCCCTGCCCAAAATAAGTTGATAGAATGGCATTTTGTTAAAGCAATGTCACCCGGGTTGCAATTCTACCTTTTTGCCAACTACAGAAAGATTTTCATTCAGGTGTTGCTCGTCCCAGAGATTGGAAATAACGCCTGAAATATGTGGGTTTTGCAATGCCCACAGATAGGCTTTAACCGGAGGTTTCATGTCCCCGGGGACAATGCGTTCAACCTTCTGAATCCTCCACTCCGGGATGGGCTTGAGCGATTCGTGTTGCGTGGCCACGGCCATTGCAACCTTCATGCCGATCACCCCCATACCGCTATTCCTGGCCAGTTCAATCTCCCTTTCCATATAACCGGCATTAATAATGTTGTAGGCTACCATTGCCACCTGGTAAAGTCCGGTCTCACGCGCCGCCCTCAACACTCCGGCAGGATCATTGTGTGTCGATACCCCCAAAAAACGAACTTTTCCATCTTTCCTTAATTTCTCGAAGGTAGAAAAAATCTCTTCATTTTGTACCTCTTCGAAAGAACTTGCACCATGCGGACACATTAAAATGTCGAAATAATCCGTTCCTGTTCGTTTCAGGCTGTCTTCAACCGATTGCAGGATAAATTCTTTGAACCTGGTGCTTCCCTCAACCTTGTGTGCATAATCTGCTGCCATTGCATTGCTTAAAAATGCACCATCAAACGAACCTGGCTGACCGGGCCAGTAGGTGATAAAATATCCTGGCTTATCCACATTACGGGCTGCACGCATCTCCCGTGCCTTATTCTGATAATACTCCTGTTTGCCTGCAGACAGACCATCGTAAATTTCCCGGTAAAGATTGTTCCGTACCCTTGAAAAACCACTGACCTTTGTAGTCATGAATACTTTTTCACGCTTGGAACTGGTGTCGATGATCTGACCGTAACTTTTCTCGCATTCCCCCCTGCCGTAAGCCGGAGCCATATCCAGGTAGTTCAATCCCCGCTCCATGGCCATTTCGGTTATGTGATGGTTGCCCGGTCTGACAGGATCACCACCATTCACTACCTCAGAGATCATTAAACCTGTGTCTCCAAGCTGCCGATAGGACATTCCCGGCTGCTTATTACGCCATTCTGGTTCAATTTTCGGTCTGGCTTTCTCACCTGCAGTATCTGAAACCCGTAATTTGCCAAACACAGGCATTCCCAATCCGGCAATTGCACCTGCTGTTATAAATTTCCTGCGATTGATGTTGAACTTGTCGGCCATAATTCTTTAAATAAGGTGAATTAATTTAAAGTAAAACCAACAGATGAATGATTTGTTTCCTGGATCAGATTAGATCAATGCAGTGGAAACGAATCAATGCATGCGAATCATTTAGATACCCTCCCTTCAGGAAGCTGCCCCTTCACCTCTTCCCACTCAATCTCCATGGGAATCTCCTCGAAATTCTCATCCGGGACATATTCCAGTACTTCCCTGATCCTGTGGGTAAAATTGGGATGGGTGGAGACGATCTCGAATTTTTCCAGTAGCTCATTGTCCTGGTCATCCCGCAACTTCCTGAAAAAGGTGGCCAGGGTCCGTGGCTCAATCCCTGCATCTTCAAGCAGTTCACATGCAAACAGGTCGGCGCTCTGCTCCTGTTTTCTGTCAAACCCGGTGGAGGTGATGATGCGGGTCACCTCCCCCATCACGAATTGGTCGCCTGAGGTCAATATGGCAATTCCCAGCTCCTTCACCAGCCTGGAAACTACATGCCGCATCTCCACGTGACCCATCTCATGGGCCATAACACCAGCAAGCTCCTCTGGGGACCCGCAGAATTCAATGAGTCCGGTTGTAACAATGATGTTCCCCCCGGGAAGTGTGAATGCATTGATCATCTTGTCATCCACGACGAGGTACCTGTAATCATATTCCGATCCTTCCAGGGCATTCTCAAGGCGCAGTCCGATCGCCTCAACAGCATTGGTCATCTCCTCTGAAGTGACCTCCTCGAAATCGGAGTTTTTCAGGATGGCTTCCAGGTAGGTCTCTCCCAGTTCCTGTTCCCTTTCTATGCTGACCAGTTCAACTTTTTCAGGAAATACCGGGAACAGGGAGATGATCCCCCAGATGAATCCGAAAATCACCAGGAGGATCACCAGGTCTCTTATGATAGAAGTTCTCATCATTACATCTTTGGAGGCTTATTTTCACGCTGCTGCTCACCATCACCCACTCTGACCCTGTACACCTGTGCGTAGGACAGCTTACCGAAGAAAAGGAAATAGTAAAACAAGCCCTTCCTGGCTTTAACTGCTCCTACCACACTAAATATTAAGTAAATGAGGTTCGCTACGGCGGTCATCACCAGGTATCCCCAGAATACCTCGGTAAAATCGTATTCCTTCACCAGGTTGGTGATCACCCACACCACGAGCCCGATATTGAGAAGTGTTACCGGAATCTGGCTGTACAATGACTGAAGCGTGTGGAACTGCACAAACCTACCTTTGGATTTATTGACAAAATAATAGATGATCGCAGCAATCATGTTGATGATCGGTAAGGGAAGACCCAGCGCCGCTGTTGCGAACATCATGAAGTATGCCCCCATGGCATCTTCTCTCTCTCGTACCGGAATCTCATCCGGTTGGGGCAAAGGATGGTATTCCATGGTTATTCCTCCGTGGCTATGCTGACCGGTATCTCCTTCTCCTCGGGAAGTTCATCTCCCGTGAATGCCGGGTATTGATCGGTCATGAAATACATATACAGACTGATCCGCATCTGCCAGCGAACCTGTCCGACCGCCCATTCATGCATCTCTTTTGGATATTTTCCTGTAAAGAGCACAACCCACCAGGCCAGGAATACCAGGATGCCGACAAATAACGCACGGAAATAGAGAATGAAAAAATGCGGAATATATACATAAAAGATCCCGAACAGAAGTCGCACCAGGGTCAGCCCCCTGCTCACCTTTTCCGGGTAGGGTATTACCAGGTCAGTAAATTCGTCGGTTCCATTGACCCCGAATGCCGGATAACCGTCTGAAATATTATAGGCCCTGGCTGACAGCCTCACCGTCCATTTCAGCAATCCTGCCTGGAGTTCAAACATGCTCTGTGGATACCTACCTGTAAACAGGATGATCCAGAAGGCTACAAATCTTAGAATTGCCGCCCAGAGGGAAACAAAAAAGAGCAGAAAATAATGAGGTAAAAAAATGTACAGCCAACCGAAAAAGGTCCTGAGGAGCAATTCCCCGCGGGAATATCTCTCCTGGTACTTGATAACTAATCGCATGATCTTTGGTTTTGGTTATGTTTGGTACCAATAAAGATCAAAAAATATTTTAAAAGCACAAAATGCACCTGTATGAGGAATGGAAAAATATTGAAGTAGATCGGTCAGTCCAGCTTCAACACAGCCAGGAAAGCAGTCTGCGGCACCTCCACATTCCCTACCTGGCGCATCCGCTTTTTCCCTTTCTTCTGCTTTTCAAGCAGCTTTCGCTTACGGGTAATGTCACCGCCATAACACTTGGCCGTAACATCCTTCCTTACCGCCTTTACCGTCTCCCTGGCAATCACCTTGGCCCCGATCGCAGCCTGGATCGCTACATCGAACTGTTGCCTCGGGATGAGCTCCTTGAGCTTCTCACAGATCCGCCTGCCAAAATCATAGGCATTGTCGCGGTGGATAAGCGTGGAAAGTGCATCCACCATTTCACCGTTCAGCAGTATATCCAGCTTGACCAGGTCGGCCTTCTTCTCGCCGGTAATATGGTAATCAAACGATGCATACCCCTTTGAAATACTTTTCAGCTTGTCGTAAAAATCAAACACAATCTCGGCCAGCGGAAGCTCAAAGGTCAGCTCCACCCGGTTACTGGTCAGGTAGATCTGGTTCTTCAGCGTACCCCGCTTGTCGAGGCAAAGGGTCATGATCGGACCCACGAAATCTGCCTTGGAGATGATCTGCGCAGTTATAAACGGCTCGTAGATCTCGTCGATATTGGTTATATCAGGCAGGCCCGACGGATTATGGACCTCAACAACATCGCCTTTCGATGTATGCACAGTGAACGATACGTTGGGTACCGTTGTGATCACATCCATGTCAAATTCCCTGTCCAGCCGCTCCTGGATGATCTCCATGTGCAACAGCCCGAGGAATCCGCACCTGAAACCAAACCCCAGTGCAGCGGAAGATTCCGGAATAAAGGTCAGCGACGCATCATTCAGCTGAAGTTTCTCGATAGATGCCCGCAAATCCTCGTAATCGTCGGCATCCACCGGATAGATCCCGGCGAAAACCATCGGTTTCACATCTTCGAAACCGGAGATCCTTTTGTCACAGGGTCGTTCTGTATGGGTAATGGTGTCCCCCACTTTCACCTCCCGCGAAGTTTTAATACCGGAAATAATATAACCCACATCACCGGCACTCAGCTCTTTACGTGCTTCATTCTTCAGTCTCATCACACCGATCTCATCGGCCTCATACTCTTTCCCGGTGGCCACGAATTTCACCTGGTCACCCTTCCTGATCGTCCCGTTCATGATCCGGAAATAGGCGTAGATCCCTCTGAATGAATTGAATACCGAATCAAAGATCAATGCCTGCAAAGGTGCCTTTGGATCTCCCGTGGGTGGCGGTATCCGTTCAATAATTGCCTCGAGGATCTCCTCGGTACCCATTCCCGTCTTCCCGCTGGCCTCGATGATCTCCTCGCGCTTGCAGCCGATCAGGTCCACGATCTGGTCCTTCGCCTCATCCGGCATCGCGCTGTCCATGTCCATCTTATTCAGCACAGGGATGATCT
Organism: uncultured Bacteroidota bacterium; assembly: GCA_937129385.1. Classification (GTDB taxonomy): domain Bacteria; phylum Bacteroidota; class Bacteroidia; order Bacteroidales; genus M55B112. The sequence goes on along the minus strand of CAKZNC010000213.1, from coordinate 503 downwards.
CCAGGTCATGTTCGATGGCCATATACAGATTGGAAATTGTCTGCGCCTGGATCCCCTGCGTCGCATCCACGATCAGCAGCGCCCCTTCACATGCAGCAATGGACCTTGATACCTCGTACGAGAAATCCACGTGGCCCGGTGTGTCGATCAGATTTAAAATGTAATCCTTACTGCCGGATTTGTAATTCATCTGGATCGCATGACTCTTAATGGTGATCCCACGCTCCCGCTCCAGGTCCATGTTGTCCAGGACCTGGTCCTGAAAATCCCGCTCCGTCAGTGTCCCGGTCAGCATCAGCAGTCGGTCTGCCAATGTACTCTTCCCATGATCAATATGTGCGATGATGCAAAAATTCCTGATGTGTTCCATGCTATCCTTCCGGCCTCTCAATTTGAGCTACAAAGATAGAAGAATTCGGTGAACTGTAATATGCAGTCAGGCAAGAGTTTGAAGCATCCCTGCAAAAATCAACGGGAAGTTGAAATTGTATGCTGAACGTTAC
>CAKZNC010000212.1 GCA_937129385.1 uncultured Bacteroidota bacterium | reverse complement strand
ACAATTCAGACCTCTCACCAATACATACGACGGAGCCATATCCTGTGCCGTCGCACATAGTCTGTACACCGGCGAAGGTGGCTGTCCCCACGGCTGCCTGGGGTGTGGTGACTGTGAAGTAGCGTGTGATTTCGATGCTCTGCATATGAACCCGGAGACCGGTCTGCCCGAAATCGACGACGACAAATGCACTGCATGTAATGCTTGCGTTGTCGCCTGTCCGCGTGACATCATCGAGCTGCGGAAGAAGAACAAGAAAGACCGGAAGATCTTTGTCTCCTGTATAAACGAAGAGAAGGGTGGCGTGGCCAGGAAGTATTGCAGTGTTGCCTGTATCGGTTGCAGCAAATGTTTCAAGGTATGTCCCTTTGATGCAATCACCATGGACAACAACCTGGCATTCATCGATTCGGTGAAATGCCGGCTTTGCAGGAAATGTGTTCCTGAATGTCCCACTGACGCCATCCTGGAGATCAACTTCCCGCCCCCGAAGAACAGGGACGAGAAGGCCCCCGCCAAAGCAGGCGCAGCAGCCGGGAAAACTGCCGCTGAGAAAAAGGCGCCGGAGCCAAAGACCAACACAGATGTTGCTACTGCAGAAGCACCAAAAACAGGGGGTTCAGAGAAAGGAGAACAGCCTGCTGTGAAGAAGGAGGAGCAGAAACCCGCGGGAAAAAAAGCTGGTGGCAGTCCGGAGGACAAAGAAAAAGGAGGTGCTCCGGGTGTGGAAGGAAAAAGCAGTGAGAAGCAGGAGCAGAAACCCGACGGGAAGTCAGAAGACGGAGAAGGGCTGCAGGACGGCAATGAAAAAAATAAAAAAGAATAACAATGGGTTTACTGACATTCTCACGGGGTGGTATCCATCCCCCTGAAAACAAGATATCAGCCGGTAACAAGATCGAAAAGGCCGGACTTCCCGAACAGGTCATCATCCCTGTCACGCAGCACCTCGGTGCACCCGCCAAAGTACTCGTAAGTAAAGGGGACGAGGTGAAGACAGGTCAGGTGATCGCAGAGGCGGAAGGATTCGTTTCCACGAACATCCACTCCTCTGTTACCGGCAAGGTGCTAAAGGTGGACAAATTTCCTGACTCATCCGGATACAAGCGAATGGCTGTGCAGATCCAGGTGGAGGAAGACAGCTGGGCTGAAGGGATTGATACAGGTGAAGAGGTCGTTGAGTCGGTGGATGGCACATCTGAGGAGATTCGCAACAAGATCCTGGCGGCAGGGATCGTCGGATTGGGCGGTGCGACCTTCCCTTCACATGTGAAGCTGATGACGCCCAAGGGCAAGAAGGCCGAATACCTGGTCATCAACGGTGTTGAATGTGAACCCTACCTGACGGCAGATCATGCCCTTATGATGGAGCGTCATCGTGAGCTGACCATCGGGATCCGGATTCTGATGAAAGGGCTGGGTGTTGAGAAAGCGATCATCGGGATCGAGAACAACAAGCCCGATGCCATTGAAGTGATGCAGAAAGCAATAGAGGGAGAGAACGGGATCACCGTACAACCTTTAAAAGTGAAGTATCCACAGGGTGGTGAAAAACAGCTCGTGGAGGCACTTCTGAAAAGGGAGGTGCCGTCTGGCGGACTCCCCATCGATGTCGGTGTAGTGGTATTCAACGTAGGAACGGCCTACGCATCATACCTCGCCGTCCAGAAGAACAGGCCCCTTATTGAACGGGTGGTGACGGTCACCGGTAAATCGGTTTCCAAACCATCTAATTTCCTCACACGCGTCGGCACACCGGCTTCGTTCCTTGTTGAGAAGGCGGGCGGGGTGCCTGGTGACACAGCGAAAGTGATCAACGGCGGTCCCATGATGGGAAAAGCCGTTGCAAACCTCGATATCCCCATTGTCAAAGGGAGCTCCGGGATTCTGCTGATCAGGGAGACAGAAGCGAAGCGCGGACTTGTACAGCAATGCATCAGGTGCACCAAATGTGTCTCGGTCTGCCCCATGGGACTCGAACCCTACCTGTTGATGACACAGGCCGAGAAAGAGATGAATGATGCCCTCGAACAGGACAAGGTGATGGACTGCATCGAATGTGGAAGCTGCAGTTTTACCTGTCCCTCATCGCGACCGCTCCTGGATTACATCCGGCTTGGAAAAGCCCGTGTAGGAAAGATCATGCGTGAACGCAAAGCTGTTTAAACGAACAAGACAAATATCAGATAATGAACAAGTTAATCGTATCACCTTCACCACATGCCCACACCACGGAAAGTGTTCCGAAGCTGATGTACGGGGTGATCATCGCACTGCTCCCGGCATTTGCAGTTTCGTTCTACTTTTTCGGGATCGGTATGCTGATCGTAACCACAGTTTCTGTGGTGTCATGTGTGCTGTTTGAATACCTGATCCAGCGGTACATGCTGAAAAACAAGCCAACACTGCTGGATGGATCTGCGGTCCTCACTGGATTGCTGCTCGCATTCTGCCTGCCGGCCAACCTCCCTGTCTGGATGGTGATGATTGGCGCACTTGCGGCAATCGGGATCGGGAAGATGACATTTGGCGGATTGGGTAACAACATTTTCAATCCGGCGCTCGTAGGACGTGTATTCCTGTTCATCTCCTTCCCGGTAGCCATGACTAGTTACCCGGAACCGGGACAGTGGCTCTCCTATACAGATGCCGCAACGGGAGCGACCCCATTGGGGATCATGAAAGAGGGCCTTGGCGACAGTACCGCCGGTGAACTCATGAAGGAGGTACCTGGTTACATGGACCTCTTCCTGGGGAAGATGAAGGGTTCGGCCGGTGAAGTTGGTGCGATTGCACTACTACTCGGACTCATTTACATGCTAATCAGGAGGATCATCACCTGGCACATCCCGGTTACGATCCTTGCCACGGTGGTTGTCTTTACAGGTATTCTCTGGCTGGTGAATCCTGAACAGAACGCCGATCCGCTGTTCCATCTCCTTACCGGGGGATTGATGCTCGGGGCCATCTTCATGGCCACCGATTATGTGACCTCGCCGATGACGAAAAAAGGCATGATCATATACGCGGTGCTGATCGGACTGCTCACTGTGATCATAAGAGTTTTCGGTGCCTACCCTGAAGGGGTTCAGTTCGCAATCCTGATCATGAACATATTCGTGCCATTGCTGAACAAGTATTTCAAACCCAAACGATTTGGAAAGGAGGTGAAACGTGGCTAAGAAAGAATCAACCTTCACCAGCATGGTGACAACGCTGTCGATCGTGGCACTACTTGCAGCAGGACTGCTCGGTGGTGTATATGCAGTAACCAAGGAGCCCATCCGCCTGGCGGAGCTTGCAGCGAAAAATGAGGCAATCAAGGCAGTGGTGCCTGAATTCAATAATGAACCGTCCCAGGAGTTCATCAAGGTAGCAAGCGCCGGTGACTCCCTTGTACTCTATTCTGCTACGATGAATGGCAGCCTGGTGGGCACCGCGATTGAAACATTTTCAAACAATGGCTTCAGTGGTGAGATCAAGTTAATGGTGGGCTTCGACAACAGTGGAAACATCATCGATGTTGCAGTCGTTGACCATGCAGAAACGCCTGGTCTGGGTGACAAGATGGAGCAGGCGAAATCTGATTTCCATGTCCAGTTCCAGGGCAAGCACCCGGAAGATTTTCAGCTCAGCGTCACCAAGGACAACGGGGATGTGGATGCGATCACTGCATCGACTATCTCTTCGAGAGCCTATTGTGAAGCAGTACAACGTGCATATGATGCCTGGAAAGAGACCCGGGCCGAACGAAATTAAGAACCAAATATCATCTGGATATGAACCAGTGGAAAAACTTTAGCAAGGGCTTTATCAGGGAGAACGCGGTGTTCACGCTGTTCCTCGGACTGTGCCCCACACTCGGTGTCACCACCACGGCGATCAACGGACTGGGCATGGGTCTGGCCACCACATTCGTGCTCGTGATGTCCAATATCGTGGTATCACTGATCAAGAACCAGATCCCCGACAAGGTGCGGATCCCGGCATTCATCGTGATCATCGCCACCTTTGTAACGGTTGTGGAACTGGTAATGAAAGCATATGTGCCTTCATTGTTTGATGCACTCGGACTCTTCATTCCGCTGATCGTTGTGAACTGCCTGGTACTGGGCCGCGCTGAAGCATTTGCTTCAAAGAACAACCTGCTATCGTCGGTGATGGACGGACTCGGCATGGGACTTGGTTTTGCCATGGCCCTGGTTGCCCTCGGTGCTGTACGGGAGGTGCTGGGAAGCGGGTCTGTCTTCGGACTCTCCTTCCTTGAAGGTGACGGGATGCTGCTGTTCGTGCTGCCCCCGGGAGCCTTTATCGCCCTTGGATACCTGATCGTGCTTGCTAACAAATTGAAAGAAAAAACCGCCTAGTCATGGAATATGTTTTGATCATTATCGCTGCTGTCTTTGTCAGCAACATCGTACTGAACCAGTTCCTCGGGATCTGCCCGTTCATTGGCGTTTCGAACAAGGTGGATACCGCCCTTGGAATGACAGGTGCCGTGACCTTTGTGATGGTCATTGCCACCTTGTTTACCTACCTGATCTTCAAATATATACTTGTACCCCTGGATCTGACTTATCTCCGGACCATCACCTTCATCCTTGTGATCGCCTCCCTCGTTCAGATGGTGGAGATCATGCTGAAGAAGATCAGTCCGCCGCTCTACCAGGCCCTCGGGATCTTCCTGCCCCTGATCACCACCAACTGCGCCGTGCTTGGTGTTGCGGTGCTGGCCGTTCAGCAGGATTTCAACCTGCTGGGCAGCGTGGTATTTGCCATCGGGAATGCCATTGGCTTCGGACTTGCCCTGGTTGCCTTCTCCGGAATCCGGGAGCAGCTTGATATGCTGAATGTTCCCAAGCCCATGAAAGGGGTCCCCATCGCGTTTATCGTGGCCGGATTGATGGCATTGGCGTTTATGGGCTTCACCGGGATCGTATAGGCCAGTCGGCAGTCGGCAGTCGGCAGTCGGGCAGCTGGCAGTCAGATATGGTTAATCCGTAGGGTTGCCGTCCCGAGCCTGTCGAGGGGCATACCTAGGATTTGTAGGCATATTCTGAGATGTGTGTACACATAATTTTATGTTGTAAAATCCTCCCCACATGCACCGTTTTCCGTGATCTTTTGGTTATAATTGTATGCTATTCAATTGTAACCATATTACTAACATTCTAATAACTACACAATGAGAAGACTCTTGACGATTACTTTATTGGTATTCGCCCAGGTCGCGATGTTTGGTCAGATCACCAACACGCTTGTCTGGGAAAAATGGAACGGATCCATGACGCTCGCTGCACTATCGGCAGCCGAGAATCCCGATGAAACATTAACCATTTATGAACTGGGAAACCAGGACCGCGGTGACAACTATATGTCGCGTATTCGCGGTTATATTATTCCGCAGGCAACCGGGGAATATACCTTCTGGGTGGCCTCGGACGATGACAGCGAATTCTGGCTGAGTACTGATTATTCGGCTGACAACAAAGAACTTGCCTGTTATGTTCCCAGCTATAGTTCCTATTTTCAATTTGACAAGTTCCCGGAACAGCGGTCTGACACTGTCTTCATGGTGGCTGGGGAATCCTACTATTTCGAGCTGCTGCACCACGAAGGAGGGGGCGGTGATCATGCCGAGGTAGCATGGACCCGTCCAGGTGAAGCGGACGGTACCAGAAACCTTATCAATTCACCGTACATCAGTGAGACTGTGAACGATGATGCGACCCTGAAAAACATCCTGAGCTTTGAGATCACCGGGCTTGACTGGCCGGCATTTTATAACATCGACAGGGTGAATCATACTATCGATGTAGAGCTGGCAGCAGGAACTGACCTGACCACGCTTGTGCCTGAGTTCACAATCTCAAATGGTGCCACTGCCAGTCCGGCATCTGAATCCACGGTTGATTTCACCAACCCTGTGACCATCACCATAACAGCTATAGACAATTCCACTGTTGATTACACGGTGACCGTGACCGAATTGCCCTTACAGACCGAAGGACGTGTCACAAGATTTTATCTTGAACCACTCGACCAGGATGCAGTGATCGACCATGATGCAAATACCATCACTTACGATTATTTCATCGGCTATTCAAAAGAGCAGCGGCTTACACTGGCAGCATCACTCTATGCATCCACAACACTGGAAGACGGAATGACCTTCCCTGTGGATGACCCTCCTTCAGAGATCACTGTTACCGCGCAGGACGGATCGGAAAGGACCTACACCATCATTGCCAACGGCAAACAGGGCGTAAAAGGTTTTGCCGATGATTTCAGCACTGCCGACCATGTGGATGCATGGCGCGACAGGAGTGCATATGAATTCACACACGATGCAACAAATGAGCAGCTTCAGCTTCAGATGACCAAGGTGAACTGGGCTGACACAGATTTTACTTTCCCCGAGGGATTGAACCTGTATGATGTACCCCAGGTAAGGATCAGGGTAATCGCCGACAGGCCTGTGAACAAGGATGGCATCCAGATTGGACTCGTTGATTCCGAAGGTAATGGCGAGCGGGACGGGCGGACAAATATCAATACCAAGATCGATGTACCCAACCAGTGGTACGAGCTGATCCTGGACTTTTCATCCAAGTACGAACAATACGATCATGTGGAAATCGGTGAGATCACGAAAATGTATTTCCACGCGAACAGGTCAAATGTCGACCAGGGAGGCGGATCAGATGCCCTGATCTTCATGGATGATTTCAGGGTGGGTGAAGAAGCATTTCCCAACCATGCTCCAACTGTCGATCAACCGGTATCTCCCGACTGGACTTACCTCACTGACGGACCGCAATCAGTGAACCTGACCGGGATCACCGATGGCAACCCGGAGCGGGACGAGATCATCACCATCACAGCTGCCAGCAGTGACCAGGCCGTTGTGAAGGATGAAGACATCATTGTTACCTACGATGGCAGTTCGGAAACTGCTGAAGTGAGCTATTCAGGAACTTCCAGGGGATTCTGCACGATTACCGTATATGTTCAGGATAACCGTGGCGCTGTGTACAGCGACGAAAACGACATCGATTCCATACAATTCGTTGCACAATTCAGGGACAATACACCTGGTGTGAACAACATCGCCACTTTTGATATTCCCTATATCCCTGATTATTTCCTCGGAACTGGTCAGAATATCATCGTCGTACCAAATGTGGATGACGGTGACGAGGGGGAAGAGCAGGAAATCGTATTCACCCTGGATAACCAAAACACGGATGTACTGACCATTGACTCACTTGTATATCATGCTGGTGACAGGATGGCCCTGATCTATTTCACCGAGCTGGGTGTGGGCGGACATGCTGCGATGACATTGTCATGCCAGGACCAGGTTGATATTGATGCAGGCGGAAGTGACATCTTTAGCCTGGACTTCACTGTCTCACCCTCCCTGTTCGATAACCCTGGTGTATGGTATGGCGCTACAGATGTACTCCAGTGGCAGCCGGAACCCTATAAAACGAACGTTGTCTTCAAAGAGGGATACCCATTGATCTTTCCCGCAGCAGACATCAGGGACCACTGCAAAGAGGACCTCTTCTGGGGGAAGATGTGGGGATACATCGTGGCCCCGGAATCGGGTGATTACCAATTCTACTCAACCACAGAGGGTGAAGGTATCGGAAATTTCTACCTGAGCTCCGACCACAACTCAGAGAATCTGCCTTCAACACCGACAGCTTCCAATGGTACGCCCTCAACTCTCTATACACTGCAGCAGGGCAAAGCTTACTACTTTGAAGCTTATCACAAAGAGATCATCAATG
>CAKZNC010000211.1 GCA_937129385.1 uncultured Bacteroidota bacterium | reverse complement strand
CGGGTGGGGTACAGGAAATGAGACGCTGGTATTCACTGCAAACACCAGCCAGTTCTCCAATGTTACACTGGCAACTGGTATCTACAATAACACCGGTGCTGATGTGGGCGCCAGTGTAGCCTTCAAGGCATACTACAGTACGGACTCAATGACCTGGACCGCCATTGGTAATGAGCTGGTCATGGGAACAGAATTCCCGACAGCAGGTACATGGAGCTATATCATCACCGACGATGTATTGCCGAGCGCTGAAGAGGTATATATCATGCTCGCCAATGAAGATGCAAACTTTGAATATTATCTCGATGACATCACCCTCTGGGGTACCCCGCTGAATACAAACAATCAGCTGGCCACCCTCGAGGTTAGTGACGGTACACTGGATCCGGAATTTGATCCGAACGAGTTGAGCTATACTGTTGCATTGCCACAGCGAACCATGGATGTACCAACTGTAACAGCTTCTGTACTTTCACCCTCTGCAGTGATCGACCAGGTGGATGCCACCGACGTCCGTTCACTGGTAGATGCGGAGAAAACAACTACGCTGACAGTAACTGCTGAAAATGGTTCTGAAGCTGTTTACGAAGTGTACTTCGATGTATACATGAGTGATACGGCAACACTGGATGAACTCTCCGTTGCAGGATTGCCGCTTTCACCGGGATTCAGCAATGACATCATGAGCTATGCAGTGAAACTGCCGGCTGGTACAACAACAGCACCGGACGTGACTGCAGTAGCTACAAGTCCTTTTGCAGACGTCGTTGTAGAAGGACCGATAGACATCAATTCATCAGATGTGGCAGATCGTACGGTAACCATTACCGTTACAGCTGAGAACATGGTGGACATGAAGATGTTCGAGATCGTCTACACCTTTGGATCACTGGATGATGTAAGGTTCAATATCGCACAGGAGAAATTCTCCACCACAGGTACATTTGAAGTGGAAGACTATCCTGGCTATACCACCGATGCAATGTTCGATGGAGACGAGCACAAGTGGGACAGCAGGAGCACCGGCGAATACCCGGTAGCTTCACAGGGCGCTGCCATTAAGTTCGGTGAGTGGGCCGCAGAGCCAACTTACGTTGAAATGGTAATGAAGCAGAAGATTGATGGTTACAAAGACATCATGCTCTCCTTCGGTATGGAACACAACTCCGGCGGATGGGGTGACGGAGGTTGTGGTCTGACCAACAACTTTATCCTTGTTGAGTACACGACCGACAGTGTGAACTGGGTTGCCATGAACATGGACTCACTTACAGTAAGTTCACTGCCTTATCCTTGTGGTGGTGCACCATTCAGCTTCGTTGATATGGCATATGTCATCCCAACGGATGAAGAAGGATATGTGACCCTCAGGTTTACACATACCGATGGTACCATCCACCCATTCTATATCGATGACATCGTACTTTCCGGTTCGCCGATCAGTACCGATGCTTCACTGTTCGACCTCTCCTCTTCTCTAGGCGACCTGGATCCGTTGTTCGATCCGACTGTTACCGATTACACGGTTGAATTGCCGATTGGAAGTACAGATACTCCTGAATTGACAGCCATTGCTGCTGAAGATTCAAGTGATGTGGAGATCGTGGACGCTGTTGATGTAACATCAGATGTTGAAGCCGACAGGACCTCAATGGTTACTGTAACAGCACCTGACGGAGAGACAATGATGACTTACACTGTAGTCTTCAATGTACTTCCGAACAACGATCCGACACTGAGTGCGCTGACCGTTGCCGGTGACTGGACACTTGATCCTGCTTTCGCAGCAACTACATTCGATTATGAAGTTGAGCTGACAATGGGAACCACTGAGACTCCCGCTGTGACAGCAACACCAACTGATCCGAATGCAACTGTTGATGTGACCGATGCTGCAGATGTGACATCTGAGCCGGTTGCTGACAGGACCACGGAGATCGTGGTAACTGCTGAAGATGGTACTACCTCTGTTACCTATACCGTTGTATTTACCGGTGCAATTGTTTCCGCGAAGGATGCAGAAGCTGAAATGATCAGCGTCTATCCGAATCCGACTGCGGGTAAATTGTACATCAGCAAAGGTGACATGATCAAATCTGTGACAGTTACTAATATGGCCGGACAGGTGATCATGACTGGTGCAAATACCAGCTCAGCAGAGATTGAACTTGATGTTTCAAATCTCAGCCAGGGCTTCTACAACGTCAGCATCGAAACCAATGAGGGTGACCATATTATCAGGTCATTCATCAAGAACTAAGTTGTTGATTTGTAAATCATAATAAAGGCCTCCCGGATCCGGGGGGCCTTTTTTTTACCTGCTGCCGACTGCCAACTTTCCCTCGACCGTCAGCTTCCCTCTTAACTCTCCACTCTTAACTCTTAACTCTTAACTCTTAACTCTTAACTACTCCCACTCCTCATACCACTCCGTTCCCTTCGCAGGACGATTTTTAAGGGCTACATCAATATAGATGATGGTGTCGGCCTCTGCACCATAGGGGCCCTGTACCACCAGCTCCCCGTCAGCATTCATCGCGATGGAACTCCCGATACAATTCCATCCCTCCCACTCCCCGTCGGTCAGTTTCCCTACATTGCTCACACCTACATACCAGACATCAAAGATCTTGCTGATGGGCCTGTAGGCACTGATCCACAATTGTCCGTAAGGATCAGTCTCGTTGTTATGATCTGCAGGTACGGCCCATGCACAGGGGGAGACAATGATGTCGGCCCCCATCATGCCGATCGATTTAGCCAGGGCCAGGTCAGCTGCCGTCGCGTCTGCGCAGATCAGCAATCCAAGTGTTCCCAGCTCGGTTTCAGCAACATGCAACATGTTCCCGATCTGGTAGAGTTTATGCGCAAAATCCAGCTCATTGAGCTTCCTGTGCTTCAGCACAAGCTGCCCCTTCCGGTCAATGATCACCGCCGCATTGTACAGGTCATCACCATCCCGCTCAATGATCCCGGCACATACATATATATTGTTCTGCCTTGCAGCCTTGCTGAGACGCTCAAATGACATTCCTCCGGGAATCGGACCGGCAGCCTCACGGGCAGAGGTATGGGTCCATCCGAAATCAAGTGCCTCTGGTAACAGAGCGATCTTTGCACCATTTTCAGCCGCTTCACGTATCCTGGCCTCTGCATTGCTGAGGTTGATCTCGGGAGCACCGCCCACAACCTCCATCTGGACCATGGCCAGCTGGTAGGTTCGCATTTCTTTGTCTTTTTTATTTGACATATTCTTACAGGAAAAGAGAAGAAATAATGAAAGTGTAATGATTATTGCATTTTTCATATCACAAGGGAATTAAATCATATAAATGTAAGAAAAAGAAAGAAAACCGGTGTTAGAGAGCCTTTGAGGCGGCTCGCATTCAAGAGCTTTGTTTTCAGGGATCTATGGAAGCCCAGGGATGCAACTGGCTAGTTAACAGGTTTGATATCTGCCACGAAAAAAAGCCCGCATTTTGCAACATTCAGAAATATTCATTGTTAACTTTGTCCGGACCAATCCATTCTACCATGCCGATCAATGTTCCCAATAAGCTGCCGGCCATCAAAGAGCTCAAGAAGGAGAACATCTTTGTGATGGAACACGACCGTGCCTATCACCAGGACATCAGGCCGCTCAGGATCGCCCTGCTCAACCTGATGCCGGTGAAACAGGTGGCTGAGACCGACCTCATCAGGAACCTATCCAATACACCGATGCAAGTGGAACTTGACCTGTTGTATATGGATGTCCATGAATCAAAGAACACCCCACGGGAACACATGGAGGTCTTTTACAAGACCTTTGAAGAGATCAGTCATAAAAAATACGACGGACTGATCATTACAGGTGCACCCGTAGAGCTACTTGAGTTTGAAGAGGTGGACTACTGGGAAAAGCTCTGTGAAGTGATGGAGTGGAGCAAATCCCATGTAACCAGTACCCTGCACATCTGCTGGGGATCACAGGCGGGTCTCTATTACCACCATGGCATTCAGAAATACGAGCTGCCGAAAAAGCTGTTCGGAGTTTTCGATCACAATATCACCGACCGTACCCACCATCTTGTCAGGGGCTTCGATGATGTCTTCCCCGCCCCGCATTCAAGGTATACTGAAAACAAGCTGGAGGACATCCGGAACCATCCCGACCTCACCCTGCTGGCATGGTCGGAAGAGATCGGTTCCAACATCGTCGTATCCAACGACAACCGACAGATCTTCATCTCAGGTCACCTGGAATACAATCCGCTTACCTTGAAGAGTGAATATGACAGGGACAGGGCAAAAGGACTTGATACCGCTGTTCCCGAAAACTATTTCCCAGACAATGATCCGAAGAAAGAACCGGTGATCCGCTGGCGGGCCCATGCCAACCTGCTCTTCACCAACTGGCTGAATTATTATGTCTACCAGGTCACACCCTTCGACTGGTAACCTATATTTTTCTTATCTTGCTTTCTGTACAAACAGCTAACCAATCAAATCTACGTAAAATATAGTTGTTCTACGTATTTTATAGTTATATAACTATTTTTACAGTTGTAAAATTACAAATTTATGGCACCAATTACCCGAATCCTTCCGATCATCCTTATCTTCCTTTTTTCCTGTAACCGGTCCCCGGAAGCACCGGGAAATTCTTCTGCAGCACCGAACCAGGAAAACGAGCCATACAGGTACAAATACACGATCGAAGAGCTGCAAGAAAAGTTTTCAGCTGAAATGATCGCCAGTGCAAAATCAGATGTGGCCGAACTGGAACAGGTAAACCAGGATGGAACCTACCAGGGCACCCTTGCTTCGATCGACCAACATCCCACCCCCGTTTGGTACAGGGACGCCAAACTGTGTATCTTTTACGACTGGGGTCCATACAGCATCGCCGGCTACGGTGAAAAGGGCTGGAGCCGGGCCAGGTATCCCGACTGGTACCTGAATCATATGTACCATGAACATGCTGACTATCACAAAGAAAACTGGGGAGAAGATTTTCAAAGGGATGATTTCATCGGGCGTTTCAATGCGGAGAATTTTGACGCAAACGAGATCGTTGAGATGGTAAAGATGAGTGGAGCACGGTACCTCGTACCATTCAGCAAACACCATGGCGGCTATTGCATCTTTGATTCAAAATATACACATCGCGATGCTGTCGATATGCCCCCGGGACGCGACCTCACTGCTGAACTGGTGGAGGCCTGCGAACGTGAAGGCATCTACCATGGATTCTATTATTCTGTTGAGGAGTATGAATATCCCCTGATCGCCGGGAATGACTCCCTGGTGATCAGGTACTGGTCTGACGGAATGGCGCCCGACAATGCAGGAATCGCGCAACAGGAGGGCGAAGTGTACGGACCCTTTGTGAGCAGTCTGCACAACCGCATGCTCTCAGGCAAGGTACCGGTCCGTCATTTCATCGATGAACTGATCCTCCCCCAAGCCAAGGATTACATCGACAGGTATGATCCGGACATCCTTTGGTTCGACGGGGAGTGGCAGCGACCAGCGGAATATTATAGAACAGCCGATATTGTTGCATATTTTTACAACAGGGCCGAAGGCCGGAAGGAGGTGGCATCCAACGACAGGCTTGGACAGGGAACGCGTGAAGAGCATGGTGATTTTTATACCAGCGAGACAGATGAAGTGGTGGAAAAAATGGATGAACCGTGGGAGGAGAACCGCTCAATGTCGGAATCCTATGGCTACAACAGGCTCGATTCACTTGAAAACTATCTTACAGCCGATGAGCTGATCCAGATGTTCGTGCGAATTGTTGCCAAAGGCGGGAATCTCAACCTGATGGTCAACCCGGACGGTTCGGGGAGAGTTCCGCAGATCCAATCGGACCTGCTTCAGGAACTTGGCGACTGGCTGAAAGTGAATGGCGAAGCGATCTACGGAACCAGGCCTTATGAGAAGCTGGCCGACAATACACAACTGGGTCAGCCTGTGTGGTACACCATGAGCAAGGACAGCACCTGGGGATATGCAATCGTCTTTGACTGGCCGAAAAGTGAAACATTTATCTGTGCCGGGGCCAATATGATCTGGGACAGTGAAGTGACCATGCTTGGTTATGACGAGCCCCTGGAGTGGGTGGATGTCGGCAGGGACAAATGGGGCATGTCTGCCAAAATCCCGGAAGAGATGCTTCATCAACCTGAAAACAGACCCTGTGACCATGCATGGGTGTTGAAATTCAGATACGATAAGGACAACGAATGGGGAAGGTGATCTTCCCTGCCACTCAATGCCTGTCAATCGCGATATGGCAGCAAAAACAATTCCACCGGTTGTGGTTAAAGTTCATCATATTCAGTTTTTAAAAACCAATTTCATGAAAAGATTAAATGTCTCTTTTTTCATCGTAGCAATGCTATGGATCTCTCTTCCCGCTTCAAACCTGGCAGCACAGGTAACATCCATTGACAACGGTGACAGGATCGCCTGGGACGGGGAATATTACGACTTCAGAGATGCCGAAGGTGTTATGATGATCAAACTCTGGGTACCTCCCAATGTGGAAACAGTGCGGGGAATTTTCATCTCAGGTCATGGTGGCGGAGGCGGTGACAGCCGGAACTTTGCCCGTGACGAAAACCTGCGTGCTTTTGCAGCCCGACTTGGCTTCGGCGTTGCAGGTCTGCATAACTTCCCCGGCCGCAGGGTTTACAACGACGGGGCACCGGTATTTTTCAAGGCACTGGATGCATTTGCACAGATGGGGCATCACCCCGAGCTCGCCAACGTTCCGTTCGTCATGTACGGAAGTTCAAACGGTGGCGCTGCAACCTACGGTTTTGTCAATTATGCCCCGGAGCGGGCCATCTGTTTCGTGGCCAATGTATCGGCCGGATACAACCCTGAGACACCTGTGGAGGAGGCACTCCAGGTCCCGGGGATATTTATCATCGGCAAATTCGATGCGCTGATTGGCGAACGGGGGATCAGGAGAACCCAGGACCTTATCACAGCAGTTCGGGACAAAGGAGCGCTATGGAGCTGGGCGCTGGAGTTAAAGGGCCATGAAGATGGTCACTCGTTCGACATCTATATGAAACTCGTGGAACAGGCCGTGAAGCTTCGTTACCCCGAAAAGGCCAACCCGTCAGACGGCCCCGTAACACTCACCCGCCTGAAAGAAAAGAACGGCTGGCTGACCAACCTGGAAAGCTGGGGGACCGGTCTGACCGAAATCGCATCCTACAGCGATTACAAGGACAACCAAACCACGGCTGGCTGGCTGCTCAACAAAGACCTCGCCTATGTTTACAGGAGTCTGGCTACCCATCACAACCCGCTGGAGATCAAGGTCAGGGAATTCGACCGCACCTACAATCCGCATACCGACCCCGGCACCATGTTCAGCCTGGGCGGACCGGTTGCCAACCCGGGAGATGAGATCACGATCAGCTGTGAAACAGGAAACCTGGATGCCTGGACGA
Organism: uncultured Bacteroidota bacterium; assembly: GCA_937129385.1. Classification (GTDB taxonomy): domain Bacteria; phylum Bacteroidota; class Bacteroidia; order Bacteroidales; genus M55B112. Next base: position 11,853 of record CAKZNC010000211.1, on the reverse strand, counting down.
AAATTGAATTTTTCAACGGTGCTGAGAAACTGGGAGAGACCGGTAGAGACAAGGAACCGGAACTGAAGATCCGGCTGGACGGTCAAAACGAAGTCTATTGCCTGGTGGCCATTGCCACTACCACGGGAGGTGATAAATTTACCAGTGATCCCATGCACTTTTTCGTCAGGGACCCCTCCATCGACTGGCATGCAAAATTACCTGTTGAGACCTATGAAGGAGAAAAAACCAATGAGGGTGCAACGTCATCGCCGGGATACACACACGAAATCGGACCGGATCCGGCCGACAGCATTCTGATTGCTTACGGACTGACAGCAAATATGGAAGAACAGTTTTCCGCCAGTGATGGAAAGGTCTCTCCCTTTTGGGATCAGATCGGGGAAAACAGGGACAGCATCAGGATGACCCAAAGGAGAAATGCTGCCGGTAATGCTGCATTCAATTTCGTGCTTACCCATGATTGCAACATGAGTGTCAAAGCCGCCTATGGAGCTGATGGAATCTACCTGATGATCCGGATCAATGACGACAATGATGTCGCCTGGCCCAATGAACTGGCGGGAACAGAGAACGAGCAGTTCTACCTGAATTTCGATGCCGTTGACCTGATGATCGAGGACAGGTCCGTAAGTGAGATCGCCGATCCTGCAAACAGCGACATGTTGCTGTCACGAAGTTTTGGTCTGACCACCTCCACCCGCCAGTACCAGGTGGCATGTGGAACTCGGGTGAACAGGCCGGACGGACTCAAACGAGCGTTGGCCGATCCATGGGATTTTCATGGCACCTATTACACCTTCGAAGATGCGAAGTTCATGTTCGGACTGCAGATCGAAAATATCAAAACCGCACCGTTCTTCAAGGTGCAGGAATGGTTCATTCCATGGAGTGAAGTGGGTAGCGGACTGTCGGGACAACCGGAACAGGGTGACAAGGTGGCCTTTACCGTTGGCTTTAACGACCGTGACGCAGGAGAGCACTTCCCCCCTGGTGTCAATTCCAGCGGTGGAACCGTGAAGGCCTCAAATGCACTCAGGTGGATCAACAAATCGGATCCATGGGGGTCGGGAACCCCGCCGTTCAACTGGGGAGAGTTATTGTTCGGACCGGTAATGGAATGAGCCGGAAGTAATAAATGGGTGAAAAGCGGTTCACACCAGGGACCACAACAGGTTTCTCCCGCGTGCCCGGTAAATCAAAATATGAACATTACAGCCCCCCGGGTTGTCTGAATATGTGAAAAAAAGAATACTTTGGGAGAATCGACAGATCTTGCAATTCGTTAGATTTGCATTCCTCAATTGAACATTAATAACTAAATCTGAAATCATGAAAAAGTATTTACTCCTTTTCACCCTCATCTTCTCACTGTCGGCAACAGGCTTCGGACAGGATTACGAAACCGCCGGAGGTGTACGTGGTGGTTTTTACAACGGTCTCACGATCAAGAAATTTATCAGTGAGAAGAGCGCATTTGAAGGCATCCTCACCTCCCGTTGGGTGGGATTCAATGTTACAGGGCTTTATGAACTGCACTCAATGGATGCATTTGATGTTGATCGCCTGAACTGGTATTATGGTATTGGCGGTCACCTGGGATATTATAACGGATCTTCTTACAGTTACTGGAACAGCAGCACGGTAACAGGATATGCGATGGTGCTCGGGATTGATGGTATTCTCGGACTGGAGTACAATTTCGAGGAGATTCCTATCAACGTGAGTGTCGACTGGAAACCTGCCTTTAACCTGCTCGGATACACCGGCTTCCTCGGCGATGGTGGTGCACTGTCCATCAGGTACATCTTCTAATTACACTTCAACGAATTTACAGGGGTGTCCGGGCAGCCGCCGGGACACCCTTTTTTATTTCTCCTTTACCAGCCAGAGCACCCTGTCAAGTGACAGTAAATAGTGGACGATCACGGCGACACCAAAAATGATCGCTACAACCGTGTAACCTGCAGCACCGAGGGCCCAAGCCGAAATACCGAAGAGCACCAGCTCCAGGATCAGCCTTGCACGTCCGGGTGTATTAACAACGGTCTTCCCGGAACGGCTCGGGTCACCCCTCACCGCAAATATGCCCCATAAAAGCATGAACACCAGCGGAAAGAATATTGCCCCCAGGATGGCGAGTGCCCCATTGGAAAGACTGTAGCCCCACATCCCAAGTGAAGCGATGGACGCGAGTTCAAGGACAAAACGAAAGGCGAGGTTGAATGGATTCTTGGACATATAAATAATTCTTCAGATTAACTATTAAAAACTTCCCCCCAGGTTGTAGATCTCCTGGATCTCTTTCAGCTTCTTTTCAAAATCAAGCTCCAGGTCGATCAGCAGGCCGTCCTCCATGCTGAACACCCACCCGTGAACAACAGGGTATCCTTTTTCCAGGTAGTGCTTTTGCAGAACCGCAGTCTTGATCACATTTACACACTGCTCCTCCACGTTAAGCTCCACGAGTCTCCTGTAGCGCTGCTCTTCATCGCTGATGGCATTCAGCTCCTCCTTGTGCAACCTGTAGACATCCCGGATGTTCCGCAACCAGGGATTCAGGATCCCGTGGTCCTGGGGCTGCATGGCGGCCTTCACCCCCCCACATCCATAATGACCACACACCACCACGTGTTTCACATTGAGTTGTTTGATCGCAAAGTTGATCACGCTCATCGCGCTGAGGTCTGTATTACTGATCACATTGGCAATGTTCCGGTGAACGAAAACATCCCCCGGATCGGCACCCATAAGCTCTTCTGCAGTAACACGGCTGTCACTGCAGCCGATATAGAGGAAATCGGGATCCTGTCCGCGTGAAAGCTTCCTGAAAAAATCCTTATCTGTAGCGCTTTTCTCCGCCGCCCAGCGCCTGTTGTTTTCAAATATCTTTTCGTAATCGGTCATCAAAAATCAGGATTTGGTTTTGTGGGTAAGATACAAAGAAAATGCCGGACAATATCCCTTCGCAACCCGTGGTCATAGGGCGGCATTCATCTTTTCAGTGCAATGTATACAAAACTCCTTTTCTTTCTGGTCGAGATCCTCCACGTATGTGCTGGACCGCATGATACAGACTGGCTGACTGCAATGGATCAGTCCGAACGTATGCCCCAGCTCATGGATCACAACTTTACTTAGGCGTTCAATCATCAACTCATGGTTTTCAGGCAATCCATAGAGCTCATTGCGAAGCCGGAAAGGAGAGGCGATTCCAAATGTGCCGTTTAATTGGGCTTGTCCGAAAATATAGGTGAGTATAGGGATATAAAGATCACCTTTAAACAGACTGATGTACCTGAGGTAACCTTCAGGAGCCATCTCCGTCATGGCTTTCAAAAGCAGGTCTGCATTGTATTGTCTCCGTGCCGGATTGTAAAACTGGGAAACGTCCATGTTACATTCCAACAGGTCTGTCTCAACATGATAGGCATGGTTGATAGCGAGCATGATTTTCCTGATGGTTTTTCTTTCGAAAACTCCACAGGTAATAACTATGATCTTCTGACTTCTCAACATCACTCTGTCCTGGAATAGACCGGGCAATCAGTTCCGGCCTATTTTTTCCTGAGATTGAATCGCTTGATCTTATTGTAAAGTGTGGCGCGGTCAACATTCAGCGCCCTGGCCGACCGGGAAATATTCCAGTCATATTTTTTCAGGATCTTTTCTACATGCGTTCTTTCCAGCTCATCCAGACTTTCAACTGAGCTGCTCATCATCTCCTGCCCCATTGGAAGGTCCCTGAGCCTGATCTCTTTTCCGTTACCCACGACGATTGCTCTTTCAATCATGTTTTCCAGTTCCCGTACATTCCCCGGAAATTCGAAATTCATGAGATGATTCAGGGCAGAAGATTCAATGGTCAGCAAATCCCTGCTCATGGACCTGCAGTACTTGGAGATAAAATGGTTTACAAGCAGCGGGATATCCTCTTTTCTTTTACGAAGTGGTGGAATCTTGATATTCAATACATTCAAACGGTAAAAGAGATCCTCCCTGAACGTACCGCTTCTGACCATGCTGCCCAGGTCCCTGTTGGTAGCACAGATCACCCTGAAATCAGAAGAAAGCTCTTTATTACCCCCTACCCTCATGAAAGTCTTTGATTCCAGTACCCTGAGCAGTTCCACCTGCATTTTGGGAGAGATTGTTGCAATTTCATCGAGGAAGATGGTCCCTCCGTCTGCCATCTCAAACCGCCCCTTCCTGGTGAAACTTGCTCCTGTGAATGCCCCCCTTTCATGGCCAAACAATTCACTTTCCAGCAGACTTTCGGTTAGTGCCCCGCAATGCACGCTTACCAGAGGGAAATACTTGCGTGATGAGTTTGAGTGTATAGCTCTTGCTATCAGCTCTTTGCCTGTACCTGACTCGCCTGTGATGATCACGGAGGAACTGGACTGGGCGATGCTTTCAACATCTTTGAGCACCTTTTTTAATGCATCACTTTCACCGACAATGTCTTCAACATCCGCAAGTGAGGTAATCTTCTCCTTCAGTGTTTCATTCTCATCCCTGAGAGATACTTGCTGAGCTGCATTTCTTACAAGGTGTGAAAGATCATCCGGATCAAATGGTTTGGTAACGTAATCAAAAGCTCCATTCTTTAATGCCTGTACAGCACTATCCACCGATGCAAAAGCGGTCATGATAATAAATACGGGTTCTCTTGACAGTGTTTTTATACGCTTTTGAAGTTCCATTCCATCCATACCCGGCATTTTTATATCTGCCAGCACGATGTCTATTGAATCTGATTCAAGCAGCTTGAGTGCATGTTTTCCGTCTTCGGCGCACGATACATTGTACCCGTCATCAATAAACCAGTTATAAAGAGAATCCCTGACGGATTCTTCATCGTCGACGATTAAAATTGATACTTTCCTGGACATGATCCTTTAGCTTTTTTGTTCTTCCAGAGGAAGAATGATTGAAATTACTGTCCCTTTTCCAGGTGTTGAATCTACCCTGATCCTGCCGTTGTGGTTTTCAACAATTCCATGAACAATGGCAAGTCCGAGACCGATTCCACTGGTCTCTCTTTTGGTTGAATAAAAGGGCTCAAAAATATGCGCCTGCTCCTGCTCCGTAATCCCCACCCCATTGTCGATAATCTCGACCTTGATCTGATTTGGTTCCGGATTGGAGGTGCGCATAGTGATTTCGCCATTCTCACTTACTGCTTCCGATGCATTCACAAGAATGGCAACACAGGCTTGTTTCACCTGGTTGGGACTGCACATTACCAGGTCATCCCCGGCCTTCAGGTCAAGATGAAAGGAGATCCCTGCTATTTTGATCGTATGGGACATCAGCTTGTAGGTCTCTCTCAGAATGCTATGCAGACCGACCATCTCAAAATCATCTTTATCTTTCCTGGAAAAGTCGAGCAATCCCTTGACAATATCTCCGCAACGTTTTGTCTCTGTCTCGATGAGTTTCAGGTTTTTCAGAATGGAGTCCTTTTTTGGATGATAAAAATCTATACTGCCCAGCTGCTTGGATACAAGCTTGGAGTAGACCAGGATCCCGGAAAGGGGATTGTTAATCTCATGAGCCACGGAAGATGATAGTTTCCCGAGGGAAGCAATTCTTTCAACGTGAATCAGTTCATTTTGTGCTTCAGAAAGGGCCTCTGATTTCTTTTGAACCTTGTGTTCCAGTTGCTGTGACCAGTTCTGCAACTCCACTGTTGCATCATCAATATGATCAAGCATATTATTGAATGCCTCGGACACCAGCCGCATGTCATCCAGCAGCGATGGTTCCAGACTGAGCCTGATACTTGTATCGCCTCTGGACACTGCTTCACTGGCTCTGATCAATGAATTCAGGGGATCCTTGATTCTTTTCCGCGTAAAGAGTATAAGAAATCCCACCATCATGCCGGTAATCAGAAGTGCAAGCAAAAGAAAGTCACCAGATGACCGGTCCATGAAAGTGTCCAGGTCATTCAGTGGCAAATTGATGACAAGAGATCCTAAAACCTCTTCATCTTCATGATGGGCATGGCACGCTGCGGTATAACAGGATGGCTCATTCAAAATGGGCTTCCTGATCAGCAGGTGTCTTTCACTTCCATTGTCCTGGAAAACTCCACAAGCCGGCTCATCTTCCAGGATCCTGTATTCCTTTTCATTATAGGAGAACATTGAAGCAAGGTCACTATGACAATCATTGCAGTTAGGGTTCCGGTGGTCGGCGTAATCAGTTGAAAGGGAGCTGTATGCCAGCTGGTCATGCTCGTCATACATATTCACTTCGTTGATTCCCGACATGGTACTGATGATATCCAGCTCACGCTGTAACATCGATTTGTTATTCTCAAGCATCGAATAATAGAGGGCCCCTTCAGCGATTGAACTTACCTGGTCTCCGGTCTGCCTAATCGTAGTATTGAATAAATCAACGTAGATGGTTCTGAACACAACATTGAACAGGATAAATAGAACAAACAGGGAGCCTGCAATAATAAACACGACCCGTCCGTAAATCGATGACCGAAACCTGATGTAGTTCCGGAACAAACCTGATTTCACATATTTCCCTATGAATCTGAAGAACCGTCCTGGCATATATCCTGGAATTAACTCAACAATCTTTACCCTGCTACAGATGGGAACCGGGACGATCCCATGTAAGAATCAAATCCCGGTTAACCATCAATGTATCGCTGTTATTTGCTTCACAGCGAAAATTACACAAATAAGTTCTAATGCAGAAACTCCTGCTGAAATTTATTCCAGGTTTCTGCAGACATTTCCGAAAGTGGATGATCAATGAGCTCACCCCCAGCCAGCATCACTTTTGAACTTTCCCCGTTTTCAACAGGTTCCAGTTGGCTGAGCACGAAATCTCTGCAGCGCTCAACCTCTGTTTTTACCCACTCATCTGCATCCTTGTCCATCCTGTATCCAGACACCTCGTTTCTCCAGTCACCTGGCTTGATCTTGCAGAGCCATCCTTTATCATATGGATCAGCGTTGATTAACCCCTCTGATTTTTGTGCCGATTTGTTGGTTTTCCTGATTTCGCCGGATACCGGGGAGGGAATCTTCAGCTCTTTGTCATCCTTGAAAATCCTGGCCACCCACTCTCCCTTGCTGACCTTATCTCCCTCATTTTTCAGGTAGTCAACACTTACACCCCCTGTCATATGGAGCAGAAGATCATCCACACCAATCCTGGCAAATCCGTTCTTTTCCAGGACTGCCCACGTGTGGTGTTGGTCATAATATAAACCTGCCGGAATTCGCAAAATCGCGGTGGACAAACCGCGTATGCCATCCATTATACCGGCACCCTGTTTAACCGGCTTGTTGAGCCAGATCCATACGGGGATAAGGATTGCAAGAAATGCGATCACCACAAGGTATTCAATACCTTTTGTGTCAAAAATATCCGTATAACTAAATGCATCCATAATTTTTTGTTTTAATCCCGGAAAAATCCGGGGGTCTTATTCATTAACATTAGCTGTTCAATCAATGAACTTACTTATTCCTCTCTGACCCAGTCTGGTGAGTCACTGAGTACCGGCATTCGGTTGATCACCCATCTGAAGATCCAGATTTCTGCAAACAGCACAGTGAATGTAACTACGATCTCCATCCACGAAGGCACATAGGGAACCGCAGCATCCCACTTATAACCAATGACCGTAACATTCAGCCTGTTAATAATGATACCGATCATGGTAATGATGGCCGCAATTTTTATCAGGGTGATCCTGTGATTCCTATAGCTGATAAAGAACAGGATCATCGGCAGAACCACGAAACCAAATATCTCTGTCAGATACCAGTAGCCCATGCGGGTATTCAGTAAATCCCAGTGCTTGCCGTGCAGGAATACAATCACCTGCAGGAAGAAATAGATGAACATGGTGAATGCACAAATACCCGACAACCCGTGAAGGATGCCATGGTGTGATTTCCTGTTCTTTTCACTGATCTTATTGTAGAATACCCGGTGACTGATGGAGCCTTCGAAGATCACCATGGAGAGACCTGCAAAAATGCTGGAGACGAAAAATAGTATTGGAATAAACCCGGAATACCAGAGTGGATGAATCTTATCTTTTGCCATCAGGAAGAGTGCTCCGAGACCGGATTGGTGCAAGGTGGAGAGTGTGATGCCGAATATGACAGCAGCTAGGGTCATCCCGGATAATATCTTCCTTGCACGCCTGGCCCCGATCCATTCTGCAATGGCTGGTGAAAATTCAATCAACTGGGCAAGCATATAGAGTAAGAAATGCCATGCAACCAGGAACAGGACCGAACTGACTCCGAAACTATTCCCGATAATGGGATTGATCACATTCCAGGGCCGACCGAGATCCAGCAATAAGGCCCCTGCGTAAAATACATAGGCAAGAAACCCATTGAGGACAGTCACCCTGACGATGGACTTGTATTTCTGAACATTCAGGATGTAAACAATGAATGTGAGCACGTATGCACCACCAGCAAAGGCGACACCGGTAACCACATCAAAACCGATCCAAAGTCCCCACGGCACCTCCTGGTCAAGATTGGTGATCGATCCGATTCCCTTCACAAACCTGATCACGATCAATACCACTCCCAATGTCATGACCGGTACTGAAATGATATTGAACCAACTGAATATTTTTCCCTTTGGCTTTAATTCAGCAGCCAGGAATTTTACTACTGAACCGCGCTCTCTTTGCTGTATATGGTTTTTATGATTACTCATTTTCTTCGTCTTGATTATTGTTATTTTTTGTAGCGGTGTGTATGCCCAGCAATACAGCAGGTGCCAATACAAATACAGAGGGAACACTGTAAAGAAACCCTTTTGTCAGCTCTGGATATGGCTTCTTCTGAATATTAGTATTGAATCCCAGTTCCCCGAAAGGAACTGCAGACAGGTAGAGCCAGCCTGTTCCTCCAGCTTCATGTTCACCGTAAATAACATCGTGATACATACCTGGGAACTCTGCGATCCTTTTCCTTGCTTCAGCAATAAGCTCTCGCCTGTTTCCGAATTTAATGGCTTCGGCCGGACAATTTTCAACACAGGCAGGAAGCTTGCCTTCCTTCACCCTGTCGAAACACATGTCACATTTCTCAATCTTCGGATTGGAGCTGTGGTATTCGAATTTTGGAGCATCGAACGGACAAGATACCATGCAATATCTGCAACCCATACATTTTTCCTCCCTCCAGATCACCGAACCATCCCTGGTCTTATACATTGCTTTGGTCAGACAGGCAGATGCACATGCCGGCTGAGCACATTGCATACATTGGGTTTTTACGAAAAACTCACCCTGTGAAGTCTCGTATGCATTGACCACCGTCCTGCGCGTTTCATCTGCCACCCTTTTTTTGCCCACCTCTGGTACATCCTCTATCTCAGGAGGAGTGAGTCCATGTGCTTCTGCACAGGCAATCTCGCATCCCTGGCAACCTGCACACCAGGTCGAATCATAAAGAATTCCGTAAAATTCATCTTCCTTATCTGTTTGTGACTCCGCTGCTCCCAACTTCTTACCAGTCCCCAGCGCCACCCCGGTCAGACCAAGTGCTCTCAAAAAATTTCTTCTGTCTACACCCATTTTTCCTATATTTTATTGGATTAGTATTTCAGAAAGTCTGACTGGAAATCTTCCCATACATCCGGACCCATTTCCCCAAGGATACCCTCCCGGGGCTCCCCGCCTTCCTGCATGACAATGAGCTTATCTCCGGGAGAACCTGGGATTGATACAAGAAAATCCTTCAACCTTAAAAACTCACTTTTAATCCATTCCCTGTATTTGGTGCCCTTCAGGTAAGTTGCAAATTCTTCAGCCCAGTCTGATGGCTCTATCATATACACCCACCCTTCACTGAATGGTGAGGTGTTGATCAGACCTGCATCCTGTTCCAGGTTGGAATTGCTCTCCCTGATCGTCCCGGTAACTGGTGATTTTATATCAAGTCGTTTCCCATTCTGAATGATTGAAAAGAGAGGCTGTCCCTTGCGAATCCATTCACCCTGCTTTTTCATTTCTATACGGGTTATCTTTCCAGTGATCCTCTGTACGAAATTGTCCAGTCCTACCCTGATATTCCCATCGCGCTCGAGAAAAGTCCAGGTATGTGACCTGTCAAAATAATAGCCGCCAGGAACATCAATGGATTGATCTACAAATTCAGATGGGCTGTTAACCTGTGCTGACTGCAATCCTTTCCGGTCATTGAAAACTGCAAGTACCACGAAGAGAACAACCCCGCCTCCAAGAAGCAAAGCAATGATTACAAGCGTAGCCCGTGAAGTTTTTTCACCCTGATCCTTTGCAGCCTCTACCTGTACTTCATCATGCAAACCGGCAAGCAGCGACTCTTTTTCATTTTCAAGAAGCGGCGAATATCCATTGCCGGCGAGAATTTCCTGTCCATCAACGATCATCCAGTCAAGCAAGGCAGTTATGTTTTCTCCTTTTGCTTCAGAAGCAGTGACGGCAAAAATTCTGCTATAGAGATGACTGCTGTATTTGCCAATCCAGATCCCCCTTTGCAGTTCAGCCGTGTTTGCATAGATCTGCTCAAAATGATCAATCCTGTTATTGTCATTCAGATCAACAGGTATGATCACCAGTTGATCCAATCCCCCCTCGCTTTCCAGGGTGCTGAGCTGTGAAAGCCTGCAGAAACCTATTGCCTGCCGGTCGTCTTTTACAGTCTGCAATACATCATCGCAATTATTCAATACCCTTGAGCTGAACATCTCTTCCGGCTGCCCGGTGAAATCCGACATGTAGGACATAAACGAAGGATCCGTGATCCTGAATGGCCGTACTTCAACATCACTTCCGTTCCCAAGGATGGAGTTCCATTCTTTCCTGCCCTCACCGGTATACAACAATGCAAATTCTGAAGCCGAGATTCCACGCTTCAGGATCTCTTCACGAAATGGATTGTCGGGATTCATCACTGGGATGTAAACCTCCCTTCCGATGACCCTGACATCGATATTGCGGGGATCACTACCCTCAAGATAGAACTTTGTGAGAAATGCAACCTGACCGGCGCCGACTGTATTTTCAGACAGCTGATTCTCATCCAGGACACCAAGGCTGATCATGATGCCGGGATTCAGTTCCCTGTACTGGGCAATGCACTCCTGCATCAGCAGTTGCAGATCAGGACTGCAATATACCTCTAATTGATCCCCCGGAGCCTCCCGCCCCGGCATTCCGGCCGCCTGCGTATCTGCGAACGCAAACATGACCATTAAACAGATAAACACTTGCACTTTTTTCATAATTCTTGGTTTTTCATTTTTTTACCCAGCCAGGCAGGTGGGTTCACCGCCAAGCAGACAAAGATGATGCCAAACGAATTTTTTTGCACGTATGTAATTGATTGTCTTTTATTTACAAAATTGAAGTTTTGATAAAAGAAAGGTGGTACTGTTGTATTTTTCAACACTTTTTTGACAGAACCCTTGTTACGATTTCATATTCAATTACTTACAAGGACTGTTGTAATTTTCAGCATTGTTGTTTTTTACGACAGTTGGCCCTGTATTAAGCTGATTATTTACATTTTAAATCATGTCACCCGAATCAGGATAGCGGAACAAAAAGTGAAACGATTTTCTAATTGAACATGATGATCCGATATGGTATGGATGAGAAAGGAAATCTTACTTATGATTGTTCTTCCCTGTTTCCCCAGGCGCTGCTTTTTTCAATTGTATCAAGGTTATTTCCCCGTTCGTACCCACCCTCATGGGCGGACCGAAGGTGCCGGCTCCCTGCGAGACAAAGATCCGGGTTTCGTGGTAGTCAGACAATCCCTTGTTGTATTTGAATAACAATTCATTGATGTAATT
>CAKZNC010000210.1 GCA_937129385.1 uncultured Bacteroidota bacterium | reverse complement strand
AGGAGAGGTTACTCACCCCGCCACTCACCTTTGCATGGGGCAGGTTTTCCTTGATCCATTCAACGGTGCGGATAAAATCCACCGCGTAATTGTTGTGTTCCTCCATTCCCGTCCCGATGGTAAGAATATTCGGATCGAAAATGATGTCCTGGGGCGGGAATCCGGCCGCTTTGGTCAGGAGCCGATAGGCACGTTCGCATATGCTGATCCGCCGTTCATAGGTTGCTGCCTGGCCATCCTCGTCAAAGGCCATGACTACAGCAGCTGCACCATAGTCTCGTATTTTTTTTGCATGCTGAATAAAGGCGTCCGTTCCCTCCTTCAGACTGATGGAGTTGACGATCGATTTCCCCTGGACACACTTCAGCCCGGCTTCGATGACACTCCATTTGGAGGAGTCGACCATCAAAGGGACACGTGCCACCTCAGGTTCTGCCATCATCAGGTTGAGGAAAGTGACCATCTCCTTCTCTGCGTCGAGCATGGCATCATCCATATTCACATCCAGCACCTGCGCACCATTTTCCACCTGGTGAAGAGCAATGTCCAGTGCCTCTTCATATTTTTTCTCCCTGATCAGCCTGGCAAATTTTTTACTTCCTGCCACATTCAGACGCTCTCCAATATTGATGAAGTTTGACCCTTCGAATGACGCCAGGGGCTCCAGTCCGCTCAGCTGAAACCGGTTCATGGAAGGAGCCGGTTTCCTTGGTTGCCGGTTTTCCGCAAGTTTTGCAAACTCCCTGATATGTGCAGGGGTGGTGCCACAGCATCCGCCAATGATATTTACCTGTCCCTGTTCCAGGAATTCCTGCATCTGCGTGGCCATGGACGCAGGCGTTTCATCATATTCTCCAAACTGGTTGGGCAGACCTGCATTTGGATGGGTGCTGACGAAGAAGGGAGATTTTCCTGCAAGCTCCTTGATATAGGGTCGCATCTCCTTTGCACCCAGGGAGCAGTTCAACCCCAGGGAAAGCAGGTCAACATGTGAAAGCGACTGGATGAATGCTTCAAGCGTCTGTCCGCTCAGAGTCCTGCCCGATGCATCAGTGATGGTTCCGGAGATCATCACCGGAAGCCGCGTGTTTTGTTGCCGGAAGAGTTCATTCAACGCAACGATCGCTGCCTTGGCATTCAGGGTGTCGAAAATCGTCTCCACCAGGAACAGCTCTGCTCCTCCTTCCAGCAAGCCTTCGGCCTGCTCCAGGTAGGCCATCTTCAGATCGTCAAAACTGACAGCCCTGAAGCCCGGATCATTCACATCCGGTGACATGGAGGCGGTTTTGTTTGTAGGACCGATCGAACCGGCTACATACCTGGGTTTTTCCGGATTCCTGGCAGTAACCTCATCGGCTGCCTCGCGGGCGATGCGGGCTGACTGGAGATTGATCTCCCTGACAGCTCCCTCCATCCCGTAATCGGCCTGCGAGATCGATGTGGAATTGAAGGTGTTTGTTTCGATGATATCAGCGCCCGCTTCCAGGAAAGCCATGTGAATCTCCCTGATCTTTTCAACTTGCGTGATGGAGAGGATATCATTATTACCCTTAAGGTTATCCGGGTGATCCCGGAACTGCGTTCCCCTGAAATCCTCCTCTTCAAGTTCCAGCTGCTGTATCATTGTTCCCATGGCTCCATCCAGGACCAGGATTCGGTCCCGGAGGAGTTCTCGGATATCTGGTTTTTCTGTCATTCTCATTTCAAAACGCAAAGGTACATATAATAGTTCACCATCCGAACACTCCCGACTCCAAGAGGTCAGCAGGTGCAGGGATCCCCGGCCTGTTCCGGGCAATAACCGACTGGTGATCCCTGTAGAATCTTTGAGCCAGGTCGTACTCCATCATGATAAGATCCGGTTGCCCGGTGTATTCAGAATGGATCGGCAGCCATGGTGTAGTCCTGCAGGAGAAGTAATCAGCTTCGGTCCGGAATTCCTGCTCATACCTTTGCAAAGGCCTGTTCAAAATCGGCCTTGATGTCATCGATATGTTCCAGGCCGACCGATACCCTCAACATAGTGGGGAATACCCCGGCGCTGATCTGATCAGATTCAGACAACTGCTGGTGGGTGGTTGCAGCAGGCTGTATGATCAGGGTCTTCGCATCGCCGACATTGGCAAGATGACTGACAAGCTCGAGTGAATCAACCAGCTTCATGGCATTCTCCTTGCTGCCCTTGATCTTGAAGGAGAGCACACCACCGGCTCCCTTTGGGAGGTATTTTTTTGCAAGTTCATAATGTTCGCTCGATTCAAGTCCGGGATAGCTTACCTGCTCCACCTTGGGGTGGCTCTCAAGCCATTTAGCCAGTGCAAGTGTGTTTTCAACATGCCGGTCAAGCCGCAAGGACAGCGTTTCCAGCCCTTGCAAGTGGAGGAATGAGTTGAACGGACTCTGATTTGGACCTATATCCCGCAGGCTTTCCACCCTGGCCTTGATGATAAAGGCGATGTTTCCAAAAGGTGAATCTGCGCCAAATACTTCCCAGAATCTGAGGCCATGATATCCCTCGGCAGGTTCGGTGAACTGTGGGAATTTACCGTTTCCCCAGTTGTAGTTGCCGGCATCCGTGATCACACCCCCGATCGAGGTGCCATGTCCGCCGATCCACTTGGTGGAGGATTCCACGACGATGTTGGCGCCGAATTCGATGGGACGGATCAGGTAGCCCGCTGCGCCAAAGGTATTGTCAACGATAAGCGGGAGGTCGTATTTCTTTGCAAGCGCCGAAAATTTTTCAAAATCCGGCACATTGAAACCCGGGTTGCCGATGGATTCCAGGTAGATTCCACGCGTGTTTTCATCGATATGTTTTTCGAAATCAGCCGGATCGAGACTTTCCGAAAACCGGGCCTCCCATCCAAAATTCTTGAAAGTCACCTTGAACTGGTTGAATGTTCCCCCATATAGATAGGGCGAAGTCACAAGGTTTGTTCCCGGGGTCAGTAATGTGTTGAAAACTACAAATTGTGCAGCATGTCCCGAAGAGGTGGAAAGTGCGGCGACGCCACCTTCCAGCTCGGCAATGCGCTTTTCAAAGACATCATTGGTCGGGTTCATGATCCGGGTGTAGATGTTTCCGAACTCCTTCAGGGCAAACAGGTTTGCTGCATGTTCCGAACTGTTGAATTTATAAGAGGTGGTCTGGTATATGGGAACCGCCCGCGAGTTCGTGTTGCTATCAGGTTCGTGGCCTGCGTGGATCTGTGCTGTTTCGAAATGTTTGTATGTGCTACTCATGGCAATGTTATTTTTTATGAAACAATATATATATTTAAATAGTGATTAAAATATATATTTCTTTTGATTGAAATTTTTTGCTTTGTCTTGAAAACAGGGAAGGTACGGAACATCTATAGATCCCTTTGGGGAAATACACTTACCGAAGTTCCGTCTTACACATGGACATAGGCAGAAGGGGCATGGTTAAATTTCTCCATGCAGTTGGGTCGAATGCCTCGTCCCAGTGATTGATCGTAAATCTTTTCATGGTTTGCATTTTTGTTATTATTTCCCGTCTCAGCGGGTTAGGTTTTAGCACCTTCGCCGGTCATGAATGCCGGTGGGTTGCCAGGGGATCACAGAGCCTAATCTCTTACCCCATTCTCAATAACGCTTCGGAATTGATCCGTGCCGGATTGATGGTACAAATATATGTTGAAGAACATTATTATCCAATTAAAGCGTTGGGTATAGAGAGGTATACTTTAGAAATGAATTCAATAACATTCAGAATAACAGAAATATAACATGAAATTAATTTAGAATCAGATATCGCATTTTTCCTTCAGCAGTGCATTGTAAACGGGCATGAACCGCTTCTCGAGCAATTCCTCAGTCAGACCGAAATCCTCCGCTTTGTAGGAATGACTGCTTTTATGCTGCCTGGCATTATAGGATTCCATTCGCTTCATGAAATCGTCCGGCAGTCGGATGTCAAACTCCCGGTAGATGGTCATGATGGTCTGGTTCGTCTTTGTAAACAGGTCGGTGCTGTGGATGATCAGCAGGGGTAGTTTAGGTGATTGGTGCAGGATATTCAAAGGGTGCCATAACCAGTGATCGGCCAGTTCAAGTCCGTCCTCCAGGAACTCACTATTGTCTGTTACAGGAACGAAGTTGCCCTCCCTGATGGCGCTGAACAGGCTGAAGGTGGAGGGTACAGATTTTTTTGGATCACGCAACAGGTAGATGATCTTGAGATTTGGAAAAGTTCCTTTCAGGCTTTTGATCCTGGCGGTGTGGGAAGGACTCTTGGAGAGGTATTGCTTTTCGCAGCCATGAAAATAGAGGTGGCGCTGGATGATACGTTTATAGAATTTCATGGATCTCCGCCTGGTTTTTTCACCGAATGATTCGTCGAACTGCGAGTACCGGAGAAAATGCCTGATGCGGGGAAACAGGAAAAAGAGACTTCCCGATGAAAAGATCTGGTAAAAGACAAACTCATCCTCTTCGATCTCAAGGAACCTGGCCGGGTGGATGTTCCTGATCCCGCCGAAAAAATGGTGTTCTATAAACGGTAATAGCCGATGCGCTAAAAAATTATATACAGGAGCAGGCCGGGTAAAAAACCGTACAAGTTTACGTTGGGTGATCGAAGGTGCAAGAATGATCTCCCACAATTTCATGCTTGTGAAGTTGCGGTGGTCGAGGTGCATGGCATTGTACAGTAGGGTGGAGCCTGTCCGGGTCAGCCCCGTAATAAAAACCGGCTCACGTACCTTGATACGCCTGAACTTTGGATAGAACAGGTAATCAAGTAAAAGAAACGTCCAGTTGATCACGAACAGCACCGTGAAAAGCACGATAAAACCAACCAGGAAAAGGGCTCTTTTGATCTTAATCATCTTTGCTTAATTGAAAATGTACCCTGTATCATACAATAATCCGGGCTTTTTTACAAATATTTTTATCCCGTTCGGGCTCCCGAAGCAGGGACAGCTGTCTCCCCGACTAAAAATTGTAGGTCAGCCCGACGCCAAATAGTTCTTTTAACTGGATCCGCGGTTCTACCTCGCCGGTCGGTTCACCGGTGGCATCCAGTATATCGAATTTGATATCATAATCATAGATAAGCTGCGTGATCAATGAAGCCGAAATGTATTCATTTACCTTCAGTGTCAGGAGCAGGTCGAAATTCACATCTACGTACTGTGGATTCTCCAGGTAATTTGAAAACAGGTCGATCTTCGTATTCAGGCGCACATTTTTCATCAGTTCCTTTGTGAAGGCGATCTTGACATACCCACCGAATTCACTCCTGGTATTCTGTCCGGGTTTTACCCCGAAGGCTCCCAGGTTGGCGAGGCTGTCATTTCGAACGAAGGTCATTTTACCTGTAAGGGGTGCGAGTAATATGGTGAATGTTTTACTGGGCTTATAGTCCATACCAAACGATAAATTCAGGTATCCCGGTGCCATGAATTCTGAAATCGGAATCCGGTCATCAATGTCCCTCGGGTTGGCATACCCTTTATCAAACTGTGTTCTGAAATTCAGCAGGCCGGTGTAATACCACATCTTACTTGCCTTGTAACCAAATTTCGATGCCAGGTCAATCTTGTCATCGCTCTTGACAAATGGATTCTCAGCATCGCCCTGCCGGATCAGTCCGTAACCAAGGATGAGATCATTGTTCCAGCTCACCTTCTCGTCGCTGCTCATATATGCGGCGGAAAGGTCTACCCGGGCATTCCCGGCAAGCGATCCTTCACCACCTGCAGCCCAGTTGACCAGGGCAAGTTGTGAAAAATTCAGTGAGGTAACACCATTGAATCTCCAGAGGGTATCGGAAGGTTCCTGCGCATGCACCATTGCAGTGAAAACGAGGATTGTCAGGACACTCAGTATACGTTTCATTTTATCACATTTTAGATTAGAGGGGTTTGTGCTATTGACAAAGTTAAAGTAAAAATGTTTGTGCATCTTAAGAATATCGTACCCGGAAGTTGTGTTATTAAAGATTACATGGTAAGTTGAACCGAGGCGCCAGAGAATCTCATGAGACTTCAGCCGAATAACAGGCTGTCAGTCTGCATTCATGTGTGCTGGCCCCAGGATGATCTTCCTTGTGCTTTTTGTTCAATACCTGTAAACACGGGGAAAATACCGACGACTGTCAAGTGTATCCTCTTTAATTTCATTTTCAGTTACCTGAACATCCATTGAAATCATTAACTTTAAACTATGAACAGACAGCCCATGAACAGATGGCGGACAAGTCGGACCAGGAGTTTTTTAAATGCTTTTTCCGGACTCTGGTTCAATCTCCGGAATGAACCCAACTTCCTGGTACAACTCATCATTGCCATGGTGGTTGTGATAGCGGGTATCATCCTCTCGCTTAACCGTAGCGAGTGGATCCTGATTGCTTTATCAATCGGAGCCGTTCTTGCTGCCGAAGCAATGAATACCGCAGTGGAGAAGATATGTGATCGTTTTACTGAAGAAGAAGACCCAATCGTAAAGCGGATCAAGGACAGTGCAGCTGCAGCAGTGCTTATTATTTCATTCACTGCTGCCATCGTGGGGGTACTCATTTTCTGGCCTTATGTGTTTGGGCTCTTTTGAGGGTTCAGGTGTCTCACTTTCCATGAATGTTTTTTTATCTTTGCCGCCATGCAGATCAGGGAGTTATATGATGCGTTGGTGAAAGCCTATTCATCCGGGAGCCTGAATGAGATATCCTCCGGGATCATCTCACTATACAGGGGAAAGGAGATGGGGCAGTTAAGGAAGATACATGCAGCCGTATTCAATGGAAGTCAGGGTGCTGAGATGAAGGAGTCGAAGATCTTTACAAAGATCATCACACTTTATCATCCCGACCGGCAGGAGCAGATTTATAAAGAGCTGAATGAGTTATTGAGTGCTGATGACCTGGAGGGAATGATGAAATATGATCATATCCTGGAAGTTCAGCAAATGGACATGAACAGCAGCGGATCCTCCACGGGTGGGGGCGATGTGGATTTTGAATATGGTGATATCTGGGATTTTGCTGCCGAAGGATACTCCTATATTGATGATGAAGACCGGGAGGAGGGATCCTACGACGCCTATGAAGAGATGATCATGGATCATGGCTTTTTCTCGGCCGTGAAACGTAAGATATACGGCCATCTTCACGTGGATTTTCCCGTAAACCTGCTGGCAGATATGGAGATCATTGAGATGGCAGAATACGAGATAGAGAATCTCGACGGGGTGGAGTACTGCACCTATGCACGCATTATCGATCTGTCGGACAACAACCTCACCGAGGTGACGCAGCTGGCACAACTGATGAGACTCGAGGAAATATTCCTTCAGAACAATCACATCTCCTATCTTGACGGACTCAATGAGTTACCGTTTCTAAGGATCCTTGATCTGAGTCACAATGATGTGGATGACCTTTCTCCGCTTTTTGAAGTTGAATCCCTTGAATTCCTGAATATCATCGGGAACCGGGTGCCGGACTGGCAACTGGAGAAACTGACCAAGATGGGGGTTATCGTTGTTGCATAACTCCTATTTCTCAAGGGCCTGGTCGAGATCTTCGATCAGGTCAGCGAAACTCTCAATGCCCACCGACATCCTGATCAACCCTTCTGCGATTCCCTCTCTCTTTCTTCCTTCGATCCCAAGATGCCTGTGGGAGGTATGTGCGGGCGAGCTCACGATGGTCTCTACTCCGCCGAGGCTCATGGATGAGCGGATCAGCCGCAGCCGCTTCTGAAAAGCGATACTGTCTGCCTCTTTCAGTTCAAAGGAGAGCATTCCCCCGAAGCCTGACATTTGCTTGCGGGCAATGCCAAAACCGGGGTGCTCGGGCAGACCAGGGTAGTTGACCCTTGAGACATTAGGGTGATAGGCGAGGAATTCAGCGATCACCTGTGCATTCCTGTTGATCCTGCTTACCCTGACATCCAGTGTTTTTATGCTACGTTCCAGGAGATAGAGGTCCAGTGCATTCAGACTCCCCCCGAAATTGAGACCGGTCTTGTGGATTGGTTCGATCAGTGCCTGGCTGCATGCGACTGCACCGGCACACAGGTCGCTGTGACCACCAAGATACTTGGTGGCGCTGTGCACTACGATGTCGATTCCCTGTTTCACCGGTTGCTGGTTGATCGGACTTGCGAAGGTATTGTCGACCACCGTGATCAGTCCGGCCTTTTTGGCCGCTGTGGCCACCTCCTCAAGGTCGGTGATGCTCAGCAAAGGATTGGATGGCGTTTCGAGGTAGATCAACCGGGTGTTGGATTCCACGGCATTCATGATGTCTTTAGCTTCCTGGCTCTTTGCGAAGGTGTATGAGATACCGAATCTTTCCAGCTCGGAGAGAATGAAATTTGTGGTGCCTCCATAAAGCCCTTTTTGCAATACCATATGGTCACCCGATCCCAGAATGGAAAAAAGGGTGGTACTGATCGCTGCCATCCCCGAACTGAAGACCAGTGCTGATTCCATATCTTCCAGTGCGGCGATCTTTTCTGCCACAGCTTTCTCGTTGGGTGTGTTCAGGTATCGGGGATAGACTGTCTCTTCCCGGTCGATGAACTGGAAGGAGGTGGATGTGTAGATAGGGGAGTTCACCCCGGTATTTTCAATGTTTCCGATCGTTCCTGCGTGAACGCACTTTGAAGAATGGTCTTTCATATTATACTGTGATGTTGGTTTCAGGAAAGAAGTTTTTTCATCTCTTCCATGTTCCTGTCGTTATGAATATTCTTTGATACCGAAGTGTAGAGGTAGCCAATAAGTTCCTCGTAGTGCTCTGTAATCTTCGGCCTGACGATCTTGTATGTGGGGTTCATCAGTTTGTTTTCAATGGTAAATCCTTCTGATAGAATTGCAAAGCTCGAAGGTATCCACCGCTGGGGAAACATGTATCCGAATTTACCGCTGCTCCTGTAGGATCTGATCTCCCCGTCAACGATCGTGATGGCAGCTTCTATTCCTTCTGATGTAAGTGGATCCAGCCCCATCCCTTTCAGCTGCCGTTTCAATGCTTCGGCATTGGGAAAGACCAGGCAGGTGGTAAAAGGATCCTGGTTATTGTGCAGCAGGCACTGTTCAATGAATTCAGACTGATCGGTGAAGGCCTCTTCGATTCCTTCCGGACTGTATTTTTCCCCGTCGTCGGCGATAAGCAGACTTTTAAAACGACCCAGTACATAGAGGAAACCATCCTGGTCAAGGTAACCCATGTCACCGGTGAACAGCCAGTCCTCCCTGATTGTATCCTCCGTCGCTTCATCATTCTTCCAGTAACCCTTCATCACGTTCTCGCCGCGTATCACGATCTCTCCTTTTTCACCCTGCGGCAATTCCTTTCCCTCCATATCACAGATCTTGATCTCCAGGTTCTGAGGGATGGTCCCTGATGAACCGAGCTTATGGTTGTCCGGCGCGTTGATACTGATCATCGGACTCGATTCCGTGAGTCCATATCCCTGGTACATAGGGATGCCGATGGCATAGAAGAAGCGCTGTAACTCTATGTCAAGTAAGGCTCCTCCACCAATGAAGAATTGCATGTTTCCTCCGAGGGCGCCCCTGACTTTCTTGAAAATTATGGCATTGAACAGGGCATATACCGGTTGCAGAAAAAGACGCCATCCCTTCCCGCGGTTTTTGCCGATCCCGTTGTATGCATAGCCCACCTTCAGTCCGGCCTTGAAAATTCCATAGACCAGCTTGCTTTTGGCCCGGATCCCGCTCTCGATATTGTTCCGGAAATTCTTGGCGATGGTGGGCACACTGAACATCACATGCGGTTTGATCTCCTGGATGTTCTTGAAGATATTCTTTCGGGTCTCGAAACCGGTTTTTCCCATTTCAAGTGCAGCCATGCTGGCCCCAACAGCCATAAATGAGAAGATTCCCGCCGTATGTGCAAAAGAGTGGTCCCAGGGGAGGAACAGGAAAAGCTTATAATCCTGTGGGATGGTCATCACAGTCAATGCCTGTTCAGTGTTGGAGGTGTAGTTTCGATGACTGAGCATGATGCCTTTTGGATCAGCAGTCGTTCCGGAAGTATAGCAAATGTTTGCAATATCGTCGGGTGACACCGCTTCGTAGACCTTTTTGAATGCATCAAAGTTCTTTTCGAGAAACTCCTTTCCGAGATTCATGATCCCGCCCATGTAGACTTCGTCCTTTTCATAGGATGCTTTCGGATCCATCAGGATGATCTTTTCCAGGTCCGGAAGCTGTTCCCGGATCGACCTGATCTTTTCAGCCTGGCTTGCTGAGACGATCACCATTTTTGATTCTGAGTGTTTGATCCTGAAGATCAAATCGGTCGCTTCATTCAGCTGGATTGACAATGGAACATCGATCACGCCAAGGTAGAACATGCCCATTTCGGCGACCACCCAGCTGACCCTGCCTTCGGCAAGCAATGAGATCCGGTCTCCCTTTTTTGCACCCAGCTGATGCAGTCCGGCTGCAAACTGGTACACAAGGGTCCGCATCTCCTTGTAGGTGGTAGGCTGAAATTCGCCGTCCCGCTTCTCCCACATGTACGGATTGTCGGAAAATTTATCAACATTTTCCTCGAAAAACCTGATCAATGTTTTCATACATGGAATTTAGGTAGTAGTTTTTACAGTCAATGGCAATTTAGGAAAAATTTGGTGAAATCAGTCGGGTGTCGAGAGTCAAGGGTCGAGTGTTAGATGGCAGCCTTCAGTTGTCAGCCGTCAGCCTTCATCTTCAGTCAGACTATCCCCAGTCAGTAGTGCCCTGAGCCTATCGAAGGGCACACATTGTCCGTTCGCAGTATTGGTGCCCTGAGCTTGTCGAAGGGCACCCTCTCTCGACTCTCAACTATATCTCTATGATCTGTTCCCTGTCGGGTCCCACAGAAACAAATTTTACCGGGACTTTGAGTTCTTTCTCTAAAAACGCGATATAGGCCTTCAGCTCATCCGGGAACTGGACCTTTTCCCTGATGTCGGTCAGGTCGGTATTCCATCCTGTCAGCTCAGTATACACAGGCTCGATCTCCTCCTCCAGCGAGTAAGGAAACTGGTCGGTCAGCTCTCCATTTACCTTGTATGCCGTTGCCACTTTGATGGTCTCAAAGCTGTCAAGTACATCGGTTTTGGTCATGATCAGCTGGGTGACTCCATTCAGCATAATGGAGTATTTTAGCGCCACAAGGTCGAGCCATCCGCACCGTCGGGGACGTCCGGTTGTGGAGCCGAATTCGTTGCCAATGTTCCTCAGTTCATCCCCCTCCTTGTCATGCAGTTCAGATGGGAATGGTCCGCTTCCGACACGTGTGCAGTATGCCTTGAATATGCCGAACACCTCTCCGATGGCGGAGGGGGCTACCCCCATCCCTGTACATGCTCCTGCACAGATCGTATTTGAGGATGTCACGAAAGGGTAGGAGCCAAAATCGATGTCAAGCAATGTTCCCTGTGCGCCCTCGGCCAGGATCTTCTTTTGGTTTTCGAGCAGACTGTTGATCAGGAATTCGCTCTCAACGAATTTAAACCTCTGGATGGTCCTGATCCCTTCAAAGAATTTCTCCTCCTCTTCCAGTGAGAAGTCAAAGTCATATAACTTCAGCAAGTGAAGGTGTTTCTCTTTTAATGCATTGTATTTGTTTTCGAAGTCAAGTTCAATATCACCGACACGCAATCCGTTCCTGCCGGTCTTATCCATATAGGTCGGTCCAATCCCCTTGAGGGTGGAGCCGATCTTTGATTTGCCCTTTGCAGCTTCAGATGCAGCATCAAGGATCCGGTGGGTAGGAAGAATCAGGTGCGCTTTCTTGCTGATCACCAGGTTTTTGGTAATGTCGACCCCCATCTTTTCGAGTGCGTCGATCTCCCGCTGAAATACGATGGGATCGAGTACCACTCCGTTGGAGATAATGTTCAGGGTATCCTCGCGGAAGATTCCTGAAGGAATGTTGTGGAGAATATGTTTGATATTGTTAAATTCGAGCGTATGCCCGGCGTTGGGTCCACCCTGGAACCTTGTGATCACATCGTAACGGGGTGTGAGAACATCGACAACCTTACCTTTACCTTCATCTCCCCATTGAAGACCTAGCAAAACATCTATTTTCATGTGTGTGGATTATAATGGTTGATATTTGATCGTAGTAGCTGCAAAAAGGTGTTTGCGTTATCTGTATGCTGACATAAAATACGCCGGTGGTTTCCGGCGTAAATTTTCATGATAAAGGTAAAAAAAATCTGGGTTTTGCCCCCGCTTTTTTTTTCAAAAGAAATCAACTAATTGTCACCATTGCCACCCTCACTGCGTGTACCGTATATATAGAGTGAATGATGACTGGGCCTGAAATTGTTCAGATCACATGCGGTCTTGATGATCTCATCGATCCTTGGATCGCAAAATTCGATCACATTGCCGGTTTCCAGGTCGATCAGGTGATCATGCTGCATGCAATGATAGGCTTTCTCAAATTGTGCAATGTTTTTGCCGAACTGGTGTTTGACAACAAGATTGCAATCCAGCAGCAGTTCGATGGTATTGTATAGGGTGGCCCGGCTGACCCTGTAATTTTTGTTCTTCATGAAAATGTAAAGGGACTCAATGTCGAAATGCCCCTCCCTGGAATAGATCTCGTCCAAAATGGCATAGCGTTCAGGGGTCTTCCTGTGTCCCTTGCGCTCAAGATACTCAGTAAATATCTGTTTTACAGTGTCACGGGTCTCTTCATTTCCCATAATTAGTCTAAGTAAAAATTACAAGGCGAATATAGCAATCTTTTTCTTTTTTTTGAACATGTGCCGACCGAAACTTATTGATCTTTGATCTCCACCCGGTGCACCGATTCAACACCCTTGAGTTTTACCAGGTTCAGGATGAGATTATTCAGGTCGGTCGCATTATGAACATAAAGGTCGATGGTTCCGTCGAATATGCCGTCATGACCGTGCAGGTTGATGGTCCGCATGGAGATATTGAATTCCTGTGCAATGGTATTTGTGATCGAATTGTAGACTCCGAAACGATCCCACCCACTGAGGTGGATCCTGGCAAGGTAGGAGAACACCTTATGCTGTGTCCAGCTAACCGTTACTAGCTGATCTCCGTGGGAAGACATGATCTTGATGGCATCACTGCAGTCGGTGCGATGGATCACAATCACACCATCGTCCTGTCGCTCCCCGATAACCTCGTCACCCGGGATAGGATTGCAGCAGCTGGCAAGCTCGTAATTCTGCTCATTTTCATTGATATTCTCCTTCAGCAACAGACGGCCCTTATCATCGTAGGCATCTTCATCGACCGTCTTCGGCTTCACAGCCGGTCTGCCCAGTGAGAGGTCCCACACACGTACCCATTTGTTCTTGGTATTCTTGCTGAGGATATCTTTGAGGTTGTCGAGTGATACCATCCCGGATCCGATCTTCGAATAGAGTTCATCCTTGTTGCTCGATTCATAAGCAGGAAGTATCTTTTTGAATACACGGCCACTCGGCGTAAGGTTCAGTTTCTTCAGTTGGTCCTCCAGCATCTTTTTACCCACTTCGATCCGGTCTTTCCGTTCGGCTTTAAGGGCGGTTTTTATGGCCGATTTTGCTTTTACGGTTGTTGCAAACTCATTCCATTCCATGGTCGGCTTGCGTCCCTCAGCTGTAAGTATCTCCACCTGGTCCCCGCTTGAAAGCCTGGTATTGACAGGGAGGAGTTTATGGTTGATCTTGGCCCCGATGGCACTGTTCCCGATCTCCGAGTGGATCTCGTATGCAAAATCGAGCGCAGTGGCTCCTGCCGGGAGCGTGATGATATTGCCTTTTGGTGTGAAGACCATTATTTCGGAGGCGAACAGGTTCAGCTTGAATTCGTCCAGGAACTCCATGGCATCAGAATTGGGCTTCTCAAGCATCTCCCTGATGCTCTTGATCCACTTGTCAAGTTCTGTATCCTGTGCACCTTCAGCCTTGTACTTCCAGTGGGCAGCAAAACCACGTTCCGCGATCTCATCCATTCTCCTGGACCTGATCTGGACCTCCATCCATTTTCCATTGGGCCCCATAACGGTGGTATGCAAGGATTCATATCCGTTTGCCTTTGGCGTTGAGACCCAGTCCCTGATCCGGTCAGGCTTCGGCGGGTAAATATCAGTGATGCTGGAATAGATATCCCAGCATTGTGTCTTTTCTGCGATCCCCGGCTTGGGATCAAATACGATCCGGATGGCAAACAGGTCATAAATCTCTTCGAAGGAGACATTCTTCTGGGCCATCTTCTGGTAGATCGAATAGATCGACTTTGACCTGCCGGAGATGTCAAAATTGAATCCACTCTGGTTCAGTCTGCTGATGATGGGTATCGAGAAATGGTTGATCAGCTGGCGCCTCCGTTTTTCCGACAGTGCGATCTTCTCACTGAGTTCATCATAGATCTCGGGATACCTGTATCGCAGGCTCAGGTCCTCCATCTCGGTTTTGATGTTGTACAATCCCAACCTGTGTGCAAGTGGAGCATACAGGTAGATCGTCTCACCCGCTATCTTCACCTGTTTTCTTCGCGGCAGCGATTCCAGTGTACGCATATTGTGCAACCGGTCGGCCAGTTTGATGATGATCACCCGCACATCATCGGAAAGGGTGAGCAGCATTTTTCTGAAATTCTCAGCCTGCAATGAATTTGACTCCTTGTCGAACACCCCTGAGATCTTGGTCAGCCCGTCAACGATCGTCGCCACCTTCTTACCAAAGGCGTTCTCAATATTCTCTATGGTGAGTTCCGTATCCTCCACAACGTCGTGAAGAATGGCAGATATGATGGAGGTCACACCCATCCCGATCTCTTCACTCACAATGCGGGCAACAGCAAGCGGGTGCATGATGAAGGGTTCGCCGGATTTCCTCCGCATTCCTTTGTGGGCTTCGTTGGCTATTCTAAAGGCCTTGGTTATCAAGGCTTTGTCTTTATCATCTTTGCAGCGACCGCAATGTTCAAGGATCGCATTCAGCTCTTCCTGTATCTTCTCCTCTTCTATGATGATCTTTTCTTCCATTCAACCTCCAAAAATATACCCTGTTTAGGAAGGTAAAATTAGTCATTTCTGCACAACTTCAATGTCCCGTTCTGTAAGATTATGGATATACGAGTGTAAGGTTCCCGGTCCTGACCTGCCTGACCCCGTTATGGGAAAGATATTCGATGTGATACACGTATACACCTTCCCGCGCTTTGCCTGATCCATTCAGCGTTCCGTCCCACCCAATTGCCGGGTCGGTTGTACGGAAGAGGGCTTTGCCGGTACGGTCAAAAACAAACATTTTGTACTCCTTGGGTGCAAAATCGAGGATCGGGATGAATATGTCGTTCCTGCTGTCGCCATTTGGCGTAAAAGCATTGGGTAGATAGATCTTCGTCTCCACAGGGATCACGATCTCATTTGACCTGCTGAATCCCGAGACGCCGATGGGATTGCTGCCCTCCTCCGTAGCTTCAACGAAATAAACCACTTTCCCGCTTAACCCTGGCGATGCCAGGTGACTGATATCCTCTGTGAAGGATGTGCCGCCGGGTACGGTCGAGCTGACCGGTACAAATTCGTCATATTGGTTTTTCCTGTAGATGGTATAACCGCCGACCCCGGTGGAAAATTCCCTGTAGGGTGTCCATTCAATGGTGATCAATGTACCCTCCGCATCTCCGCGTGCGACGATATTATTTCCAGTATTCGAAGTGACGATCGGGTTCCTGCAGCTGTTGAGCGCTTCCACCTTGTAGAAATACTGTACGCCCTGTGTAGGCACATTGTCGGTGATCCTGACCGTCGGATCGGTAAGATCAAACAGGCTGGCAATTGTGGTATAAGTTCCGTCAAGCTCTCCCGAGCGTGTGACCCTGAAATCGTTGACCGCTCCGGAAATATCCGCAGAAATCGAAATATCGACTGTCTGTGCATCCACAACGGTAACATAATCAAGGTTGACAAAAGCGGGTGGGGGAGGCATGAATGTGAAATAGCTGGTCCTGTTTGAGGTGGAAGTAAACGCCTGGTTGTTATATGCTTCAATGACATATTCATACGTTGCGTTTTCATCGATTTCCTCATTCACATAGCTCAGTGTGCTGGTATCCACCATGTCCAGCATGAGAAAATCTTCATGTGGGTGTGCTTTTTTATCACCATCAGATCCATGTTCAGCCAGGGTTTTTACCCACACCCGGTAACCGGTAAGCGTGTTTTCCCAACCGATATACTTGTCCCACTCAAGGTGCATCTCACCACTGCAGGAATCATATTCGGTCTGCAGCTTTATGGGTTTGTGGTAATCTCCGCTGAGCAGACTCTCATTTCCGTCTGTGTCCACTGCTGTTACTGTGTAAGCAAAGGGAAAGGATGTGCCGGGATCATAGGTGTAGGAGTGCATGCCTGAAGGTACTGAATCCAACAGCGTGCCTGTGACAGGGAAGGTGCCGATATCAAGGGTGTAAAGCTTATATGTGCTGATTCCAGGTGAGGGGCTTGGTTCCCAGTCAATTGTCGTATTCCCGGAGACGGAATCGATGGTCACAAAATTGATCTCCGGTTTTTCCGGAAGCTCATTCTGGGCAATAACAGTCACAGCTGACACCATAATTATCAGCACGCCCAGAGATATGCGTTTCCATTTGATCATTCCACTCTACTGTCTCTCTAACGAAAGAGAGGCTGTTACTATTATACAAATTACCGTGCCATAAGTTCGACAAAACGTACTTGATTTGAAGTGAAGATAAATAAAAATGATGATATCTGTATCATCATACTGATTTTGATCTGTTTGCTATCCTGGACCGGGCAGATCGAATTGCTGCAGTAATCAAAAATATTTACAATGATTTGAAGAGGTGATCTGTATGTGATCTTTCTCTATAATTTCTTTAAATTAACGTGCTGCATCGGAAATTACGGGCATTATATATTACTTTTGTTGCTCCATGGCCAATAAAAACTTTCAGGAACGGATCGGTTTATTGCGGATGAAGTATTTATCCGGCCACCGTTTTCTTTTTTTTATGGCAGGGTTCGTTGGCCTGGCAGTTGGCCTGGCCGCAGTGATCATCAAAAACCTGGTCCACCTGATCCAGGAGTTGTTGTCACGCGGGATCGAGGGAGAGTTTCGCAGCTACCTGATCTTCATTCTTCCCATTTCCGGTATCACTCTGGCAGTGATCTTCATCAAGTACATCAACCGAAACCCGGTGCGCCACGGAATTCCGGGAGTCCTGTTTGCCATCTCCCGGAACAATGCGATCATGCGTGCCCATAACCTTTATTCCAGCGTTATCTCCAGTGCCCTGACTGTTGGATTCGGTGGTTCGGTAGGACTGGAGGGACCTACGGTAGCTACGGGTGGTGCAATCGGGTCTAACTTCGGGCGGGTATTTAATTTAAACTATAAAGAGGTGACACTGCTGCTCTCCTGCGCCTGTGCCGGTGCCATGTCCGCCATCTTCAAGGCACCCATTGCCGGAATCGTTTTTGCCATGGAGGTGATCATGCTTGATCTCACCATGTGGGCAATGCTCCCGTTGCTCATTGCTTCGGCAACAGCTGCCCTTACTTCCTACATGTTCCTGGGACAGAATGTACTCTACACCTTCAGGGTGATGGAGCCTTTCCAGATGAACCAGATCCATTATTACCTGCTGCTGGGCGTCATCACGGGATTAGGGTCGGTCTACTTTACAAAAGTGTACAACTGGATCAGTGGAATTTTCGACAGGATTGATCATACCTGGAAACGTTTGCTCATAGCAGGGGGGCTCCTGAGCGTGATCATCTTCCTGCTCCCCCCACTTTACGGAGAAGGGTACGAGATCGTCAACCAGAGCCTGAAGGGAGATTTTTCGCAACTCTTCCAGGGGACCTTGTATGAAAACTGGGAGAACAGCTTTTTAATGCTGGTGATCAGTTTCCTCCTCATCATCGGCTTCAAAGTGGTGGCAACCACCCTCACCTTTGCGGCCGGCGGGATCGGCGGGATCTTTGCCCCTTCACTCTTCATGGGTGCAAATCTTGGTCTGCTGGCCGGAATCGTCCTGAACCAGTTTGGAGTTGATGTTTCGATCAGCAACATGGCACTCGTCGGAATGGGCGGAATGATCGCCGGCGTGATCCATGCCCCGCTTACCGCGATCTTCCTGGTGGCCGAGATCAGCAGCGGGTATGAACTTTTTATGCCGCTGATCCTTGCCTCAACCATCTCCTATGCAACGGCGAAATACTTCGTTTCTAATTCAGTATACACCATCCAGCTGGCAAAGCGCGGAGAGCTGATGACCCACCATAAGGACAGGAATATCCTGCTCCTGATGAATGTGAGTGAACTGATCGAAACTAATTTCCGCACCATCAGACCGGACGAGACCCTGGGAGACCTGGTGAAGGTGATTACGAAATCCAGCAGGAACATTTTCCCCGTTGTGAAGGAGGATGGTCAATTCGTGGGCATTGTCAAGCTTGATGATATCCGCCACATCATGTTTGACCAGGAGCGCTATGGCACAACATTCGTGAAAGAGCTCATGTTCATGCCCGATTACACGGTGAATATCAACGAACAGATGGAGCAGGTGGCTTCAAAATTCACCAAGAGTGGCAGGTACAATATTGCCGTTGTAGACGATGGAAAGTATGTCGGATTCCTCTCCCGGGCAAAGGTTTTCTCCTCCTACCGTGAGATGCTGAAACACTTTTCCGACGATTGAGGAGAAAAATGTAACCCGAGCATGTTTTTTCCGTAAGAGGAAGAAAGTTTTCATAGAATTAGGTGAGTATTTTTAATATGAAAGGCGCTTAAAAGGCGCCTTTTTTTATGCGTCGAACCAGGTTCCGGTTTGCATGCTGCCTACATGCCCACTGCCCATTGTTCGCTATTCAGTGAACCCTGTACATCACCTCAAATTCTTCGTGGTATACCGAGAATTTCGTGAAGGCGAACCAGGACAGGCAAAGAGAGATTGAAGGAATGGATTTCAAGACATTAATGGATGACCACATCGCGGATCACAGCTCCTTGTATGACCGGGTGGCGCTTGACCTTGGAGGGGAGGAGTTTGATTCCATACCGACCGACCGGCGACTGGAGGGATATCGAAGCGGACAAGCCGACAACGGACTGGAGGAGCTGTTGTACCAGTATGGAAGGTACCTGCTGATCGGCTCTTCTCGTCCGGGTACAAATCCGGCCAACCTGCAGGGACTCTGGAACGAGCACATCAGTGCGCCCTGGAATGCAGACTACCACCTGAATATCAACTTGCAGATGAATTACTGGCCGG
>CAKZNC010000209.1 GCA_937129385.1 uncultured Bacteroidota bacterium | reverse complement strand
TTTCATTGTTGTGTGTTTGGTTTATGTGTTTAATTTTTTGTTTTCTCTCAACTCTTAACTCTCAACTCTTAACTCTCAACTCTACTCATAATGCAGCGCCATCGCCGGATCTGTACGGGCACTCTTCAGTGCAGTCAGCGTAACGGTCACCAGCGCAATCACCATGGCCAGTCCGGCTGCAATAATGAACAGCATGGGCTGGAACCCGATGTTGTATGGGAACCCGTTCAACCAGTCCTGGGTCATAAACCATGCCAGGGGCCATGCGATAACTATCGAGAGCGCCAGTGACAACAGCACATTCCTTGCCACCATAACGAGGATGTTCTGCTCACTTGCGCCCATCACCTTCCGTATTCCGATCTCCCTGGTTCGCTTCTGGGTATTGTATAGCGTCATCCCAAACAGACCAAGACTCGCGATAAAGATCGACAGGATGGAAAATATAAATGTGATGATCCCGGTACGTTTCTCCTCTGCGTAGAAATTATCATAGAACTCATCCAGGAAGATATACTGGAAGGGTTCATTCTCTGTAAATTCATTCCAGGTCTTCTCCATGTGCTCCAGCGCAAGTTGTGCATGCTGCTCTCCCGGCTTTGTCCGGATATTCAGAAAACCTGTCCAGTTCCAGTCATTTCGTTTCAGGAACATGATCATGGGTGCAATCTCGGACTTTACAGAATTGTAATGAACATCTTCCATCACCCCGATCACCCGCAGCTCCAAAAAACCGCCCTGCTCATCCGTGGGCCACAGTATGGTCGTATTCAATGGATCCTCGATCATAAATTTCCTCACTGCAGCCTCGTTGATCAGGCAAGCCGTTGAATCACTGCCATACTCCTTTGAAAGGAACCGGCTCTCAGGTGTTGCCAGGTTCAACTGGTAAGTGTCCATGAAGTCATAATCGGTCCAGTAGGTGGTGAAGAGGAAAGATTCGGTATCGTCCTTCTCCTTGATCTTATACCCATTGTTGTTATTGGGAGCCCCGAGGTAGGCAGTTGAATTTGAAACCGCCTCGATGCTGTTGTGTTTGAGCAATTCATTCTTGAAGGTTACAAGTTTATCATTACCAAGCGGCCAGACACGGTCCATGACGATCATGTTCTCCTTGGTAAAGCCGACATCCTTATTGACCATGTACCTGAACTGCCAGAAAATTACCAGTGTTCCGATCACGATCACAACGGATATCGTGAACTGAAGGACGACCAGGATCGCCCGGAGCCGACCGGTTCCATTACTGGTGGTTGCCTTCCCCTTCAGTGCCTGGATGGGCCTGAAGGATGCCAGTACAGTGGATGGATACAATCCGCTCAATAACCCGATGAAAACGGTCAGAATGACAAAGGCTGGAAACATGTACCACTTAAAAAGGTCTCCCAAATCCAGCGAGAGATCAGTAATCCGGTTGAACCGGGGCAGCAAAAGCACCACCAGCAGCAATGCCACCAGCATCGAGATCGCACTCAGCACTACGCTTTCGGATAGAAATTGCCTGATCAGCTCCTTTCGGCCCGAACCGACTACCTTCCGGAGACTCACCTCTTTTGCCCGGCTGAGAGACCTCGCGGTTGACAGGTTCATAAAATTGATAGAGGCGATCACGAGAATAAAAAAGGCGATCACACCAAAGATGTACAGGTAACTTTTATTGCCCACCGGCCGGTATACATGATCGTTTGGAGCCTCGATCCCAGGGGTGAGGTGAATATCATACAGGTGCTGCAATTTCAAACCATACCTGTCCCCTGTAGCTTCAAATTCTTCGATGGTCATCCCCAGAAACTGCGGTAGCAACGGCCTGATATGCTCTATGAGTGAAGCATTGATCTTCTCCTCAACCACATTCGGATCAGCATTTTCATTCAACACAAAATAGGTGAACATATTGTTGTTGAAGAAGCTCGTGTTCCGACTGCTGTTCAGGGTGCAGTATGAGAGGACAAAATCATAATAGATATGAGAATTTTCAGGTGCCTCCCGCACGATCCCTGTCACCGTATAAATATTGTCATCATTGTTGATGTATACAGACTTTCCCATTGGGTCTCCTGAAGGAAAATAGCGGCTGGCTGATTCCGGTGTCAACAGAATGCTGTTCGGCTCTGTCAGGCATGTCGCAGGATCCCCTTCCAGCAATTGAAAACTGAATACCTCGAAGAAGGAGGAATCTGCAAACAACACATTGTCTTCCATATGCCTCGACTCCGGGTCACTCCACATCAAGTCGTTCCCGCCGATGTCGAATCGGCAATATTTGACAATCTCCGGCACCTCATCAGAAAAGGTCGGACCAAAAGCCGGACTGTTCCATGCACCAACGATCTCCTGTCCGGCGATCTTCCCGTCAAGATACAGTCTATACATCTGCGGGCCCTGCTCATGAAATCGATCGTAACGTACCTCATTCACGATGTACAGGATGATAAAAATAGAACTCGCCAGTCCAATGGCAAGTCCGGATATGTTGATCAAATTAAAAGATTTGTTTCTCCTCAGGTTGCGAATGGTTACCTTGACAAAGTTTTTCCACATGTTTGGGCTGTTTTAGTGACTCTGTAACACTTTATCACACATTATGCCACAGATCATATTTTATTGACGATCTGAAACTTAAAATGTTACAGCATGTGGAAAAATGGTCCGAAAAAGTACATGAACTGTACGATACCGGACATTTGGGACAAGCCGGTTCCTAAGCCCTGAAAATCAGTTTGACGGGATTAAAACGGGCCGCTTGAAGTAACTGTATCTGCCCTGAGTGCAGTCCCCGGCATCTCACCCCGGATCCCGTGCTGATCCGTTTTTACATAGCTCCTGGCCTTTCGCAGGTACCAGTCATGCGTGATCACCTCGGGCTCAGTATCGTAAGTCTCCTCCTGCCATCTGGTCAACACCTCCTGCATCTCATCCAGGACGCCCTTGTAACCCGGTACTTCAGCCAGGTTTTCGAGTTGGGATGGATCTTCATCGACCAGGTACAGTTCACGCATCGGTCTGGGCACCAGGATCACATCTTCCATGGCCTCGTCAGTTTCCCCTTGCTCAGACAGGTCGAGAATATCCATCATGGACGGAGAGGTAACCGCATCGGCAGGTCCCTGGTTCGCCAGCTCGTGCCTGCCATTGTAGATATACATGTATTCATCCGACCTGACCATGCGCTCATACGCTTCATAATCATGCCAGTTGTGTTCTGCGAATGCGTAATTCCTGAATGCTGCGCCAGGCTCCGAAAAAAGATGCTCAAAACTCTTTCCCTGGTAGTACCTGTCGGGGGTGACTCCTGCAAGGGATGTGAGGGTTGGCGCCAGGTCGATGATACTCACCAGGGCATCCACCTCCTCGCCGGGATGTGAGATCCCCCGGGGCCACCATGCGATAAACGGGGTCTTCATACCGGCATCAATTACGCGCGTTTTTGCACGCGGAAAAGGACGCCCGTTGTCGGCACAGACAATGATCAATGTATTTGAAGCCTCTCCCTGCCTGATGATCTCTCTGTGCACCAAACCGACATACCGGTCAAATCTTTTTACCTCGTTGTAATAGGAGGCCAGGTCCTGCC
>CAKZNC010000208.1 GCA_937129385.1 uncultured Bacteroidota bacterium | reverse complement strand
CCACTGCCCATGGACCAGGGGTTTGATTATGCATTTTTCGCGTACAACAATGCGCAGCCTTCTCATCACAATCCGGTAAACTATTTCAGGAACGGGGAGCCAGAGGGACTCCGCGAGGGATATGCCTGTCAGATCGTAATGGATGAGGCATTGAGCTGGCTGGATACGATCAGGAAACCGGACGAACCGTTTTTCCTGAACATCTGGTTCAATGAGCCCCATTCCAAAGAGGCCGCCCCCCCTGCCCTGGCCGAACAGCATGAATATCTTAAGCAGTATTACGGTTGTATTGAGAACATGGACATGGCGGTGGGCCGGTTGCTTGCGTACCTGGATTTGCATGATCTGAATGACAATACCATCGTGATCTTCAGTTCGGACAACGGGTCAGACAAGCCCAATTCGAATCTTCCACTGCGGGGACGGAAGGCGTTGAATTTCGAGGGCGGGATCCGGGATCCCTTTATTATCAAGTATCCCGGGGTTGTACCCGAAGGGACCGTAAGCGATGCACCAGGCAGCTTTACCGATGTGCTCCCCTCGCTGGCGGCATTTACAAGGGCTGAGGTGCCGGATGACCGTGTAATAGACGGCGTGGATATGACGCCGGTGTTCAGGGGAGATGAAGATGCACCAGAAAGGGAGACCCCCATCTTCTTCTACCGCTATTTCCATGACCCGGTGAGCATGCTGCGTGAAGGAGACTGGTGCCTGCTGGGGTTCGTGGATCCGATACCTTTGCAGGAGAACTATGATGTTCGTGAACTGGCGAAACTGAAGCCCGCTCCCGGAGACCCGCCATGGTCAATGTGGGGATTCAACAAAACGCACATGGAATACCTGCTGGACCAGGAACCGCAGCATTTTGAGCTGTACAACCTGGAGGAAGATATCGCGCAGGAACATGATGTTTCCGCGGAGCATCCTGATCGCGTGGCGGAGATGATACGTACAGCGCTTCGTTTAAGAAAGGAAATGATCGAAGAGGGAGGGAACTGGTATTGATATCAGACCAAAATGAATGAAACTGACTACAATACCGCTTCTGCAGTTGCTTTGACACCAGATTACTGTGTCCATTTCACAGAAGAAAGGTCAGCTTCAAACAGGTATACTTACTGCCTGAATAATCCGCTGGTGTATACTGATCCGAGTGGGGAAATATTTATCATCGATGATTGGGTAATAGGTTTTTTTAAAGGTTTATTTGATAGCGACAAAAGTGAAAATGCCTGGCAATCTGCAAATAGGCATGCCAAAAACTCTGCAAAAATATGGGGAGGATTATTTGTAGCAGACACAAAGAAAGAAGGCTGGGGATGGCAAATTGTTTCAAGATTTACGTGGGAAATAATACAGACTGCCGGAGGATTTTTAACTGCTCATTCTGTAAATATGTTTGGCCAAGTAGATAATGTAGATTATGGTTATGGAGCGACTGTAATTTCAAGCAAGAACTTTAATGGGAAGGGAGCCTTTAAAATGGGAAGTTACATTTTAGGCCCTGAAGGAATTAGAGCAGATTATAAAGATCATCTTTTTGTGCATGAATATGGTCATGTCCTACAAAGCAGAGATTTTGGTTTTTATTATTTACCGTTAGTGGGAATTCCAAGCGTTGCTAGCTATAATTGGGATAATGAAAACAAAGTAAACTTACACTCCGAGAGATGGTTTGAGGCCAATGCCAGTAAAAGAGCTGCCAATTTCTTTGACAAGCGAGAAACTAGTTTTGATCGAACTTCATTTGTAACAGGATCACCTTCTAGTTATATTAATCCAAGGACAGGTTATAAGAACAGAAGTGCTCATCCGATTAAAGGGCAATTTGACAACTCTGATTTATTAATCAACTTTCCAGGAATAAACCTATTTTACATTCTATACACCTTATTTAATTAATGAAGCCATGAAAAATCTGATAGTCATACTAATACTATTAATTACGGGGTCTTCTAAATGCGTTATGGATGGTTTAGAAGAAATAGAGCCTGATTCCACACTTACAATAGTAAATAATTCTGCAGAAGACTTAATCCACATTGCTAGTTTTCAAGATGATACTACTCTAGAAAAAATGAAGTTCATAAAAGACGAAGTACAATATGAAGCTTTAACAATAAAAGCGAATTCTTTAATCGAGGATGAATCAAATTGGATCTATTCCTTTACTAATAATGAAACACCTGATACATTACGGGTATTTTTATTCGCGAAAAATACTATTGTAAGCACCGAATGGGATCAAATTGTGTCTAAATACCTGATATTAAAAAGGTGTGATCTTACATTGAGTGACTTAGACAGCTTAGAGTGGACTATTATTTATCCGTGAGCCAGAGAACATCTAATACTGATGTTGGCTTCTGTTATCAAAGAAAGCGATCAGTTCGATTACATCACCGGTGATTTGATATACCAGGGAAGTCTGAGGTGCAATTACGCAGCGTCTCAGGCCTTTTTGTTTCTTTGAAGATGGACACAGGTACTTTTGTGTCCTGAGTTTGTCAATCAGACTTTCAACTTTGGTTTCAAAGGCTTCAGCTTCCCTGACGGTCCATTTTTCCAGGATCTGAGAAAGGATATTGAGATACGTTTCTTCTGCAAGCGGAGACCAAATGATAAGATATTCTTTCATTTTCTGCCGAGCAGTTTATCTGCCTTACGTTTTACTTCTTCGTGAGGAATCCCCTCCCCGTTTTTAAGCTGTTGCAAGCCCAAATTGATGGCATCTTTTTCCTGGTCTGAAATCATATCCCACCAATCAACGTCATTACTTTTGAGCGTGGTAAAATAAGCCTGAACCTTACTGAGAATGCTTTCGTCATCGGTCTCAACAATGAGCTTATGCAGGTAATTTTTTATTTCAGATGTATTTGATTTCATTTTTATCTTTATTGTGTAAACAAAGTTACAGCTTATAAAGTTAGCATTCAAATTGAATCACCCGGGAAAATCACTAACTTAGGGCTTAATGAAAGTTCTTTGAATCGGGTTGGATCCTGGTCATTGAAAAGTCGGGAGAAAATCTTTGATTTTGGGTTTACCGGTATACTTACTGCCTGAATAACCCGCTTGTCTATACAGACCCCGATGGGGAGTTTATCTTAGGTACGATTTTTACAGCGGGTGTTCAATTTACCGTGGCTTTTGTGAAAGGAATTGTAGTTCCATATTTTTATACAATGATTACAGGAGACACACAGAAGGGAGGACAAATGTTTGTAAATGCTTGGAACGACTTTGGCAATAAAGTTAGTAATTCATGGAAAATTGATATGGGAATGTTTAAAACAGATCCAAATAAGTCTTTCGGGGGTAAAGCATGGGAGGTAATTTCGAGATTTACTTGGCAAGCACCACAAACATTTATTGGAAAAAATGTGGCTCATCTTACGAATAACATTAAAGATGTCGGAGACATACATTACGTAGATGGGGCCACAGTATTAGAGGATTGCTGGGACGGTGGTAGTTTTTCACTGGGACCTTATATACAATTAGGTACATACACCTCCCTTTATGAAAGCTACAGAAATCCAAGAACTGGTGCAATAGAAACTGTATTCTCAAATACATTCATGCATGAATATGGGCATTATATTCAAAGTCAAAAAGTTGGAGTTTATTACTTTACCAAATATGCAATTCCTAGTAAATTGACTAATAATTATGGGAAAGCTGAACTAGATGCAAATCAAAGAGCATATGATTACTTTAGCCTATATCATGCTGATAAAATGAAAGTATATGTAGATAAGATAATATGGGACCCAAGCTCTCGAAGTTATTCATACACATATAAGGATTGGAATAATAACAGATATCCTAGAGAGTTCAATAAATTCAATTACTTTGATTTAATTCCAATTTCATTTTTATGGAATTTATAAATAGATAGTTATGAATAGAATTGTTTTGATTTGTCTTTTTATTATCTTTTCTGCATCTCAATGCAAAGATGATTTAGACTGTAGGTTGCATTTTGCAAACAATTCAGAAGACAAATTATGGGTTGACGTTGTATGCCAAGAAATGCCGGATTCAGTTATATGGATTGATGACTGTTTTGGAACTTCAATTGACCCATTAACTAATAAAGAATGTTGTGATCAACTTACATGGGAAGAAGTGCTTTTTGGAAATGATAATACTTATGTTACTATTTACATTTCTAATTTTGATACTGCTCAATATTATGATGCTATTACTCTGATAGAAGAGATTAAATATTTAGACGTGAGAATAATATCATTATCAGATTTAGAAAATTTGGACTGGACTATCTCATATCCATAATATTTAATAGCTGGCATCTTCCGGGGCTTTTTATCTGTAGATATCCTTTCTGTTCCCAATGTCCAGAACAAGGACAATGAGTTGGTCATCCTGAATCTCATAGATCACGCGGTAGTTACCCTGTCGGATCCGCCATCCGGGCCGACCTTTGAGTTTTTTGGATCCTGATGGTCTGGGGTTGTTTGCAAGGGCTTGAATAGCTGCCTTTACTTTTTTGTAGTCGCTGGCCGGAATCCTGGCCAGTTGTTTTTGAGCCTTGCGGCGTATGGAGATCTTATAGGTCATTACGCTTTTTCTCAATCTCGCTTATAGCCTGATCAAAAGGAATGATCTCATCACCCTCTGCTTTGGCAGCATCGTAAGTACGTATATCATCGATATCCTCCAATTGATCCAGTAGCTTATTGTACTGGTCAATGGGCATCAGGACAGCGATTCTGTTACCCTGTTTGTCTTCAATGAATTGTTGTCTTAGCGCTCCCATAATACTTCTTTTTTACAAAATTACTACTTTTTTATGACACTTTGAATATAAGAAAAACCACTACCTTAGGGGTTAAAGAAAGTTCTTTGAATTGGGCCAGATCCTGGTCATTGAAAAACCGGGAGAAAATCTTTGATTTTGGGTTTACCGGTATAGTTACTGCCTGAATAACCCGCTGGTTTATACTGATCCTGATGGAGAGTTCATCATGTGGGTGATTGGGGGTGCTATTATTGGAGCTTATATTGGAGGTTCTATTAAGGCAGGAGAAGCAGGCAAGGCAAATTGGAATCCATTTGGGGGCAAACAAGGTAAGTGGACAAAAGAATCAGAATGGTGGAAAGGAGCAATTGTTGGAGGCATTATTGGAGCAGGAGCAGGTGCTTTAACTGCATCTTTTTTAGGCCCATCCACGGTGGGTTATATGGTTAATGCAACTGGAGGTTCAAGTTTGGGTTGGTCAATGACATCATCTTCATTAATCTCAGGAAATCTAAATATGGCTTTCACTGCCGTTTCATCAGGTGGTGACATTGATGCTGTTTGGAAAGCGGGAGTTAGTGGTTTAATTTCTGGCGCTATTACTGGAGGAGTTAATAATATGATCAATCCTGTTAAAAATAGCATAGGATTCTGGAAGGGTGCAGGAATTCATGGAA
The DNA here is from genome assembly GCA_937129385.1 of uncultured Bacteroidota bacterium. Lineage (GTDB taxonomy): Bacteria > Bacteroidota > Bacteroidia > Bacteroidales > M55B112. The sequence continues at coordinate 31,217 of CAKZNC010000208.1, read as the reverse complement.
CAGTAGGTGGTACAACAAGTTTTATAGATGGGAAAATTCAAGGTCTTGAAGGAGAAGATCTATTTTGGCACACTTTTATAGGTGCAGGTACTTCAGCCTTAGCCGGAGGTATTTCTGAAGGATTACAAGCACGCTGGGATGGCAAGAGTTTTTTTACTGGTGATTTTCCAATTGATAAATCAGACCCATGTCATCAAATTTTCAGGGAACCACTACCATGGCCTAGACTAAGAATTCAACAAGCAGCAACAGTTAGTCAAGATGGAAGAAGGCCCTTTACAGTATTAGCACTAAAAGTTAATGAAAATAAATCTTGGACTTACAAACACTGGCCATCATATGCCAGGGATAGGTATTTTTTATTTATGCATCTATGGAGAAAATAGTAAAATTGCAACTCAGTATAAAATTCAGAATTGTTCTTTATTTATCCCTTCTATTTCTGATATCTAATTGTAGAATAATTGCCCAAACGTATGATGTGGCAAAGAATGATTTGGAAAAGTACGAACAGATTTATTCTTCACTTGATAGCTCGATATACCTATATAAAACATTAATCGTTGATAAGTATTTCAATGGTATTATAAAGTTTTTGGCAATTGGTGCTAGTCAAATGATAGACGGAAAGAAACAATCATTCTTTTTAGATAGTGCCAAGACCTATTATAAAAATGGGTTAACGAAAAAAATCCAGATGAGGTCAGCTACAGGAGATCCAACTTATTGTAAATGCTATGATAATGAAGGAAGAATAACAAAGTATTGTAAACATATAATTGACGATCCAGATACTGATTTGGTAGAAACAAATTACTGTTTTCTGTATTCTGATGAAGTTTTAATAGAGGAAGGGCCATATGTTTCTAGAAACAAAAAGTTAATAAAGCATGGGCTTCATATTTTTTATAATGAAAAATCAGAACCCCGCAAAGTGATGTATATTAATGGTAGAGAACAGAATAGTGAATAAATATCGGATCCGTCGATCTTACGAAAATAGTTCAAAAATCCCAATTAAGTATAGCTTAAAGCCCTGGAATCCCCAGGGTTTTTTATTGCCTGCTTGTTTTTTGTTCCCAGATTTTTGGATTACGATCCGTGCTGATCACAGCCAGGACTTCGACAGTGTTGTTTTCATCGTTAATGAAGAAATGGGCCATGTACGGGAATTTCTTAATTGACATGCACCGGATCTCGTTGTATCGAATGGCATAAATATGAGGGTCTTTCTTAAGGGAGTTGATTTGCTGTATGGCGGTTTTCTGAAACCTTCCACCGAGGCCTTTTTGTTGATCATTGTACCAGTTGGTGATCTCCTGGATATCATTCAGGGCATCCGGGTCAATTTTGACCGTGTGTTTTTTCATCAGGCTTTAAGCGTTTTTTTAGCTTCGTCCCAATCCATTAGTTTATCGGGATTTTTTCTAACCTTGTTGAATCGATCCATGACCAGTTTTTGGTGTGCTTCCGGAATATCCATTATATCAGACGTTTTTGATTCATTTGCGATCTTGGCAAACCCAAGGTTTTTAACAAGTTCCATAAAGAAACTTAACTTACTGTCCGGTATGTCGATTACTATACGTGCCATTTTGTCAAATTTTAACTCATTCCAATAGTGCAAATTTACAGTTTTACTTGCTCAATGGCAATTGCTGTCATTAAAAACCTTGCCTTCCCCCGCTGGCTTTGTAAAGTTGCCTAAGTGGTAAAAATGCACAGTTCTGTCATAACGGGCTGGCTTTTTTTCTTTCAACTGAGCCGCGCAGCGAGTTGAAAAAAGCTCTTCAATTGAAAAGAAAAAATCACTACCTTAGGGGTTATTGAATGTTTTTTGAATTGGGCCAGGTCCTGGTCATTGAAAAGTCGGGAGAAAATCTTTGATTTTGGGTTTACCGGTATAGCTACGTGATGAATAATCCCCTGCTGTTTACAGATCCTTCGGGTTCATGCCTCAATGGGTGCAGGATGAATATGATGAGTATTATCGAAATGGCGGCGGAGGCGGGTTCAACTATTTTGCCGGTTATGATTCGAGAACTGGCAAATATGATTCCTACCACAATTATCGTGGCTTTAATAATACTTTTCCTGGTGCCGGAAATGTCGGAAGATTTTCACGGGACCCAGGGCCGACAGATGTCCATTTTATTGATGGAGCTAAATATTATTCATATCAGGACCCAGTCTCTGGTAAAGCTAACGCATATTATACAGATGATGAGGGTCGAAGAGTGGTGCAGGAGGGAAATAGATATTATGTTTGGAACTCTGGACCATTTTAGGGTTATAGGTGGGTAACAGCCAAAAGAGATGGGCATACAATATTTGTGAGGGATTTTGGTGTTTCTGCATATAAGAAATATTTATTTGGGTTTGCTGTAGAAAATTGGTGGTATAATAGTACAATATCACATTTGATTCCAGTCTCTATAAATTTTAGTGTTTCCTTTGGTTATCCAGCTATAGGAAGTGCGGATATAGGAATTTCATTAGTTATAAGGGGACATAATCAAGGAATATATACAACCAGGTCATATAGTGATCAATGGACTTTAGCCCATGGAGGTGTAGGGTTTAATGCTGGTGCGTCCTGGTATGATGGAGATTTAAGATATTTTAACTTTGAGAAATTGTATGAAGCAAATGCTGTTGGTTGGGAAGCAGATTTAGAATTTAGGGAATAGCGTCACAAGTGACTTATGCTGATGAATTTGGAGGACAACAATGGACAGGTGAATTAGGTTTATTGGGATTTGGTTTTGGATTTACGAAAGATATACCTACTGGTAACGCGGATCCTTGGCTTATCTGGGGTAACTAGTTCAACAAAAGCTAATTGAACAGAATTATGAGTATTCTATTATTTGAATCCAATTATTCAATTTTGGGTGATATAGCAGTAGTTATATTTTCCATGGCTTTAACAGTGGCCTCATTTCTTTCAATAAAATATGTAAAAAAGAACACCTATATTGAAAGAGTAAATATTAAGCCATTGATATTGATTTTTGTATATGTTGTAATATCGATATCAATTGTGGTATTCTTTAGTTTTTTCATTAGTTTGGTATCAAAACTGATTTAACCTTATTTATTGTTAAAGTCCACCGTGCAAAAAGATCATCATGAGTCGTAGTTATAAAAATAGCAGGTCTGTCGTTCCAAGCTGGTTCAAGCGCATGCAGAGGCGTTCTCAAAAACAGAAGCAGAAACAAAGCGACAGGAGATTATTTGAGTATCCGGACAAGAAACCAGAAGCCAGGTTCAGAAAGTCCCACCGATGGGAGTGGTTTTAGCAATGGAGCTTAACAAGATACTTCTACAAGCTTGAGTCGTAAGGCTTTCTTAGATCGCCTTATTCTCTACCCGGTTGAATGAGAAGTTTTGGATCTCGGTCTGTTGCTGTGCGTGTTCAATGGTCATGGATACCACAGCGCCGTTTTTGTCCAGTTCAATCAGCACGTTTTCATTCAGATCCCTGGTATGGGCAATTTCATTGTCATTGAAATTAACCATTAATGTGTCAGTATCTTTGAAGTATGTAATTTTCATATCAGTCTTTTTTAAAATCTCTGTCAAAGAAAGCATTGTGAATGGTCTGGTGATCCTCGAGTACCACAATGCGTAAATATTTATCTGCTTCTTTAATGTATCCCCACATTCTTTTTCTTCCATCGGTCTGGGTCTCCTGATGCTCAGGGAACCGGTACACCTGTTCAATCCACTCCATCTTAATATCCTTTCTGTCGGGCCGTTGCCTGGTATGCTGGAAATAATTCGTGAACTTTAATGTTGGCATACAAAATAAATATATTGCAAGGAAAATATCCCTGATACAAAGATATAGAAAAATTACTACATGAGAGTTAGTTACGGCTATTTAGAGCTGTTCGATTACGATAACATGAACCGGCTTACTGAGTTTGAATACTACGTCGATGACAGTCTGATTTCATCTGCGACCATGGATATCGGATATGGAGATGACGGGAATATTATTTCAAAGTCCGATGTGGGTAGGGATCTCAATTACGGAGACGGTAATGCGGGGCCGCATGCTTTAACAGAAATTGAAGTACCGGCTGTTACCTATAAGCCTCCTACGCAGGAAATCTCTTATACGAGCTTCAATAAGGTGAGCAGTATCAGCGATACGATTCATCAGGATACAACAATCAACCTCTCATTTACATACGGACTAAGTAATCAGCGTGTAAAGACCATTCTGAAGCGAAATTCAGCAGTGGAGAAGATCAAATACTTTTTCGGCGATTATGAGGAAGACTCGCTGGCTAACGGAAATGTAACAAAATATCATTACATTAACGCTCCCAACGGGTTAACAGCAGTATATGTGAATACGGATACATCAGGCATACTATATCATATATTAACGGACCATCTCGGATCCATTTCCGGGGTGATAAACTCCGAGACTGATGCGGTAACGAAATACAGTTACAGCGCCTGGGGCGTACCGCGCCAGTATGATGACTGGACAGAAACGTACACCGGAGAGCTATTTGCAGATCGCGGCTACACCGGCCAAGAGCATTTGCCTGCATTTGATCTGATCAACATGAACGGCAGGGTCTACGATCCGGTTTTGGCAAGGTTCCTGAGCCCCGACCCCTTTGTCCAGTTCCCCGGCCTGGCCGATGGACTGAACAGGTATAGCTATGTGATGAATAATCCACTCATCTATACGGATCCCAATAGGGAATTATTCCTCATTGATGATTGGATTATCGGATTGTCTCCCTGCCCAATTTCATGGTCCCTTTTGGCCTCCTTGCCAAGCCTTTTAAGAACAACCAGACTTATCTAATTAAATTCCGAATGCAATCTCAGTTGGGATATTTTTCACCCGGCAGGGATAAACAGATTGACCAACGGGATACAGCATCCCATGCAGGGACAGGATTTTGCAGACCCAGCACTGTTCCGTTATACCTTTGTGTCAGTACAAATTCAAATTAAAAAGTATGTCGGAATACACAGGTGTATCAAGATTTTCGAAGAATGAGGAGAAGGCCAATGCGCTGTCACATTTTGCCGGGGCACTCCTTGCAGTTGCAGGGCTGGTCCTGATGCTGATCACTTCTTTAAGGCATGGAAATGGTTGGGACATCGTCTCATCTGCCATTTTCGGATCATCAATGATCATCCTGTACCTCTCCTCTACGATGACCCATTACCTGGAGCAGGGGAAGCTCAAGAATTTCTTTTTCAGTCTGGACAAAATCGCCATCTACCTGCTGATCGCCGGCACCTATACACCGCTGGCGCTTGTCTTGCTGGGGGGACCCCTGGGATGGACCATCTTCGGGATCGAATGGGCATGTGCCATTGCCGGGTCGGTAATGGTGCTGGCCAGGCCGGTGAATTTTGAAAAAGGGGTGAATACCATCTCCGTTGCCATCTATGCGGCCATGGGATGGCTGATCATCATTGCCATCGTCCCGGTAATCCAGACCATGGCCACGCCGGGTTGGATACTGATTCTGCTGGGTGGGATTTTCTATACGGTCGGCATCTATTTTTACAAGAAATGCACTTTCAGGTACCACCACCTGGTGTGGCACCTTTTTGTGATCGCGGGGAACGCAGCGCATTTCTTCGCGATCTATCTTTACATATTACCGCGGTAATGGTGGACTCGCGTTGCTCGTGGGGGATAACCGCAAAGTATCGCAGAGTTTACACGGAGTTGAGCACCACTGGGAGCGGGACTCGCGTTGCTCGTGGGGGATAACCGCAAAGTATCGCAGAGTTTACACGGAGTTGACCACCACTGGGAGCGGGACTCGCGTTGCTCGTGGGGGTTGAACCGTAGAGGAACGCAGAGTTTACACGCAGTTGAGCACCACTGGAAGCGGGACTCGCGTTGCTCGTGGGGGTTGAACCGCAGAGTAACGCAGAGTTTACGCAGAGTTAAATGCACCACTGGAAATTGCGTGGATTATGTACAGGGCGTTTCAGTGTTTTTTTCTGTATTTTAGCGGGACGAAACCCGGAACGTAATGAAAAGTAAATCCATCCTCATCGTATTGGTCGCCATTGCAATGACCCTCTCCTGCAATCGAAGCAAAGCACCGGAGGTTCCGCCACATATTGTACTGATCAATGTCGATGACCTGGGATGGGCCGATCTCGGCTATATGGGCAGTGCATATTATGAATCGCCCAACATCGATCAGCTGGCATCAGAAGGACTGGTCTTTTTGCAGGGATATGCCGCCGGTGCCAACTGCGCTCCCAGCAGGGCGTGTATGATGACAGGTCTGAATACACCCCGCCACGGCATCTATACCGTCGGATCATCAGAGCGAGGCCTAAGCAGTAACCGGAAGATCATCCCTACAAAAAACCGGGTCACCCTGCACGACAGCATGACCACCATGGCCGAAGCTTTACGGGTTTACGGATATACAACCTGCCAGGCCGGGAAGTGGCACCTGAGTGAAGATTCCCGTGATCACGGATTTGATTACAACATTGGTGGCGGACACAACGGTCATCCCACGTCGTACTACTTTCCATATGGAAATGTCGACCTGGAGGCCCCCGACAGCTCCTACCTGACGGACAACATCATGGATCATGTGCTTGAATTCCTCGACAACAGGCATGGTGATCCGTTCTTTTTGTATTATTCACCCTACGCTGTGCACACGCCAATCCACAAGGTCGACAGCCTGATGTACCGGTTCATAGATAAGCACGGGACAGCGGGGATGAGCAACCCGCGGTACGCTACCATGATCTATAACCTCGACCGGAACATTGGCCTGTTGGTCGATAAACTGAAAGAGATGGGGGTCTATGAGAACACACTCATTATTTTCACGTCTGACAACGGAGGCCTGTTCAGGATATCCCAACAGAAGCCACTACGGGCCGGTAAAGGAAGCTATTATGAAGGAGGTATTCGGGTTCCGTTGTTCTTTTCCTGGCCAGCGGTGATCAAGCCCGGAGTCAATGAAGATGTGCCAGTTTTGAACATGGACTTCTTCCCTACCCTGGTGGAGATCATTGGTGCACAATTGCCTGGAAAACGATTTGACGGGATCAGCCTGGCACCCTTGCTACTCAAAGGAAAAAAACCGGAACAAAGACCGCTTTACTGGCACTTCCCTGTATACCTGCAACGAGGAAATACAGATACGCGGGACATCCTGTTCAGGACCAGGCCCGGCAGTGTGATACGGTATGGTGACTGGAAACTGCAGGAGTATTTTGAGGATGGGGAAATTGAACTGTTCAACCTGGTGGATGATCCCGGAGAAATGCAGAATGTAGCAGAACAGAATCCGGAAAAAGTCACTGAACTCATGAATATGCTGTATCTCTGGAGGGCACAGTCCAAAGCCAGGGTGCCATCAAAACCGAACCCTGACTATCAACCCAACGCGAGAGAATGATCACACAGGAACTGCTTACGGCCTTAACACTCGGACTCATTGGCGGACTGATACCGGGTCCGGTTGTGACCGCCATCTTCACCCAGGTATTGCAGTCGGGCTACAGGAGTGCGCTCCGGATTATTTTCATCGCCATGTTCGTCGAAACAGCCGTGGCGGTGGTCAGCCTGCTGCTCTTTTCATCTCTCGGTCTGAACGAATCGGTCTTCCGGATCCTCTCCTTTGCAGGCGCGGTTGTACTGCTGTGGATCGCCAACAGCCTCAGGAAGGTAAAGAGTCTGGACACAGACGAGAAGGTCTTCTTTGGTCCCTGGAAGATCACGGTCATGATCCTCACCAACGGGGTGCTCTGGACCTACTGGATCACCATCTGCATTCCAAGGGCGGTATTGCTTGAACAAACCATGCCCCTGGGAGATTTCCTGTTCATGGGACTGGTACAGGCAGGATGGCTCATCTCTACCATGATCGTTGCCTACCTGTTTTCGCAGTTCCGGGCATTGCTCTCACGGCCGAAGATCGTGCCAGCCGCATTCAAAGCATTTGCACTGATTTTTATCTATTTCGCAGCGGACATGGTATACAGGAGCCTTGTTTACTTCTCCGTCATCTGACCTTTAGGAAAATTTTCAGAATTTTGCAACCCCCTTTAATTGCAGTTGTCTTTAGTTTTAAAATGGCATAGAATTTGGAGAATGAATATTCGAAATCCAATGCCCTCAACGAAATACAAATTTAAAACCAAGCAACATTATGAAATACCTTCAACTCTTAGCGATCATGGCAGTTGCTGCCCTCATGAGCAGCTGCGCCACTATACTGACCGGTACCACGCAACGTGTGACCATTGACTCCACTCCCCCGGGAGCTGACATCATTGTCGACGGCCATATCATGGGCACCACCCCTGCAAGGATCAGGCTCGAACGGGACCTGAACGCCTTTGTCGATAACGGAAAAGATATCCGGCTTGAACTGGATGGATACTATGCAGACATGTATTACCTGGGTACCGACATTGAACCAACAGTGATCCTGAATGTATTCTGTCCCATCGGATTTGCATTTGATGCCGTTACAGGAGCACTGATGAAATATGACCGTGACTATTATAATTTCAAGCTACAGCCGCTGGATAACCAGCCGGTGCAGCCCGGACCTGTGGTTCAGGACGATAACGACTCCGGGGAGGATGATTATGAAAGACTGATGAAGCTCGTGGAGCTATATGAAAATGGATTGATCACCGAAGAGGAATTCGAAACTGAAAAGGCAAAGATCTTCAGGAAAAATTAAGTTTTACAAGTAGAATTTTTGAAACGGGTTTTCGCCAGGGACGGGGAAAGCCCGTTTTTAATTTTACAATGGTTGTTACACAAAGAACCGCAAAGGAGGCACAACGGGTCACAAAGCTATTACAGAGAGCTATTGCACGGAGATTCACGGAGAAAAGGGAGATGCACGGAGATAAGGGAAATGAATGGAGTCTTCAAAATTCATGGTACCTTTGCAGCGCAATTACAATACGATGTCACGAAAAAAGATCCTTCATTTCGGACTGAACAGGAGCGGCACCAATTACCTGAAGCAACTCCTGGAACGTCACTTTAACGTAGGGTTCCTCAACGTGGAGGAGGAACGCGGGCACCCCCTGCACAAGCATTTCAGGATTTATGACAACAAGGAGCTGATCGGCAGGCCGAATTTCATGAACGACCAGGTTTTCAAATCCTTCCAGGCATTTGAAGCTTCAGTTTTCAGCAATAAAAAACCCGATATGTACGTGGTGATCTCCAAGGATCCCTACAGCTGGCACCTGAGCTATTCCAGGTGGGGAGAGAAGAACAACTGGCCCGAATCTCCCCATCCCTACATCCTGGAATACAACGAGTTCTATGGTAAATGGCTGGAGTTTTCCGGGCAGACCAACCGGATCGTATTTATAAGATACATAGATCTGTTGAAACATCCCCGGCGGGAGCTGAAAAAGCTGAGAGATCGATTTGACCTGGAGGTGACAAAGAAACTCAACTCTGCCGGAAGAATCCGAAAAGTGCCCATGTCACACAGGTTTTCGTCCAAAAAGGCCAGGTACTACACACAGCAAGCCTACCTGGATGAATTCAGCCGTGAAGCGCTTGCACAACTCAATATGCACCTCAACCGGGAGGTTGCCGGACAACTGGGGTATAAAATTTACGAAAAGTAACCATCCGATCTCTCATCACGTACCCTTCACGAGAGAAGCATCTCTACATGCATTTTGTAAAAATCCCCGCTCAATTCAGCACCAAATCATCTAAATCTGCCAGGAGTTCGGTATCTTCGTGCCAGGCATGAAAAGACTCATCATTCCATTCATCAGGTTTTTCGGTCGTCGCATCGAAAAACGCAGATTCACCGATCCACCCATCTACATCGGCGGATGTGGCCGCTCGGGCACCACCCTGCTACTCTCCATCCTGTCTGCTCATCCTGAAATCTTCGCCTGTCCGCGTGAACTCAACCTGTTCGAGGGTTCCACGCTCAGAAACGGCAAGCTCTATCTTCCAAAATGGTACCGTTTGTACAGGACCTTCACCAGGGAGAAGATCAAGCCGACTGCAATCCGGTATTGCGAAAAATCCCCCTCCAATATCTGGAACATCAAAAACCTGGCATCCATACACGGCGACCAGTTCAGGATGATCCATATCGTCAGGGACGGTCGGGATGTGATCCTCTCCAGGCACCCTCGAAACCCGAATCTCTACTGGGTGGAGCCGGAACGCTGGATCGCCGATGTGTCGGAAGGGCTGAAGCATTATGATGATCAGCGTGTCCACTTGGTCAGGTACGAAGACCTTGTCATGAATTATGAGACAACCATTGCAGAGATCTGCCGGTTCCTGGACATCCCGGTTGACGGCGAACTGCTGGAATGGCACCGTCATGCTACAGTCAGAAGAAACCGTGCGCTCGCCGGACCGGTGAGTGAGTTCTATGGCTCATCCATTGGAAAATGGAAAGACCCGGAAGTGGCAGAACGTGTCGACGCACTGGTATCCCGTAAAGAGGCTGTGGAATTGCTGAAAAAACTGAACTATGTAATATAACATGCAGATAAAACTTTAACAGAAATCAGGATATGAATCCGCAAACCAAAAAAATACCAACATGAAAAATATACTCTCCCTCCTTCTGCTTTTCTTTTTTGTTGCTGCAAGCGGACAAAAAATCAGTCTGATCATTGATGCTGATACCGGCAATGAGATGGATGATCTCTATGCCATCGTCAAAGCGGTACAGGACGAAAACTGCGAAGTTACAGGTCTCATTTCCGCGCATTTCAATAACGTGCAATTGCTTACCGATGAAAAGTGGAACGGCTACAGCACAGAAAATATCAATACGCTGCAGATCTCGCAGGAGCTCAATGAACAGCTTCTGAATGTGATGGGAGCCACTGGCATTCCGCATCCTGCGGGCTGTGATAAAATGGTAGGCTATGCATGGGGGTATTATCCCGGAGCACCCATCCCAGGTTCGGAAGGAGTGGATTTTATTATACAGCATGCTAAAAACGCATCAAAAGAAGCGAAGCTCAGTATTGCCGTGCTTGGTGCGGTTACGAACGTGGCTTCGGCGATTCTGACTGACCCGGAAATCGCCCCGAAGCTGCGGGTTTACCTCCTGAACATGAAGTACGATTTCGAAAAGAAAGCCTGGAACAAGAACTCCTTTAATGCCAGGAATGACATAAACGGACTTGATATCTTACTGAATACTGAAAGTCTCGAGCTGATCATCATGCCGGGGACCGTGGCACGGCAGCTCACATTCCGGCGTGACCCTACCACGGAGCGGCTGGACGAAGACAGCTACAGGCTTGACGAGATACTCGAAGAGCGATGGGATCATGTTAACGCCGACGAAACATGGATCATGTGGGACCTTGCCCTGATCCAGGCGATAATCTATCCGCACCTCGCCACCCTTGAAACTACGCAGACACCTCCTGAGAACACCTGGAGGGAAATCGGTATCTATACCGATATTGATGAAGCAGCCATGCGGGAAGAATTCTGGAGAACATACAGGAGTCAATAGATAAAACCTGTCGAGGGCCACGAGATATTCAGCATACATGCGACAATTCCAACTGTTGATTGTCGATCACATCACCATCCTGTCTTGCTATTCCCTGATGACCTTTGTGATGGAGGTAAAAAGGTCTGATACGACCTTCACCATATATATGCCGGGCTGCAATGCTTCGGCTTCAATCACAGCGAGGTTACCTGGTGATGTTTCCAATATGGTCTGCCCAGTAATGTTCATGATCACTACCCGGACGGGCACCGGTGATTCAATCTGGAGGTTACCGTTCTGCAGGGGATTCGGGTAGACTTTTACGGCATCCGCCAGACTGTTCCCGATCCCCACAGTGTCAGTGACAAAATTTGCGATGATGCTGATGTCCTGATCAATGGTCACAGAAAGTGGGTTTTCGGTGGAACTGACATCCCCCGTCCAGTCCCTGAAGATATAGCCCTCATCCGGTGTTGCTGTAACCTCAATGACCGTCCCGGGTTCATATTGCCCGGCGAATGGATTTACACTCCCCATCCCGGTAAACCCCGCTGAAAAACTATACATGACAATCTCTGAATATTCTGCAGTCAGCGTGATATCCTCATCACCCAGGGTCACATCTGTCTCAACAGAGAGTGTGTCTGTGACTGTGCTGTTCTGACCCGACCAGTGGGAGAAGATCATCCCTTCGGCAGGGTCATCCGCCCGGATCGTCACCACGCTGTTCATGCAATACTCCCCCGACCCGGCACCATTGATCACTGTGAGTGCATACTGCACATCATCGGCATACACGGCAGTCAGCTCCACGTTTGTTTCCGGCATGGCTGTGATCACCGCAGTGGATGCTGTGCTGTCCTCCAATAATTCATTGTCCCCGGTCCATTTCACAAAGACCTTGCACTCGGGGATGACCGGCCGGAGGGTCACCCGGTCACCCAGACAGTAGAATCCTCCACCGGTCCCCCCGTCGACTGTCACTTCAAACTGCACATCACAGTGCCCCGACCAGGGGTCATGCGGATTGCCCCACAGGTAGAGGATCGGGCTGTCGGTCCTGTCCGGGGCATGCAGGATCTCTCCCTCAAGATACTGGATATCATCATATTGCCCGAATGTCGTACCAGGCAACATCACATCTCCCATGTTGCACGCCCGGCACACATCATCCGTGGTAATCACCTCGTCGGAAGGAGATACAATCTCGAAATCCCTGGTATTTTCCACCCTGTAATGTGCAACGCCGCGCGGAGGGTTGGTCATCCCGCCATGTCCGAACACCCGGATGTTCTCGCTGCTGTCGATGTGTGCAAACTCCAGCGCATTCTCGGTCTTGATCCCGAACAAGGATACATTGTGTGCATTGTGTATGCGGAACTTGTAAAAGTTCTGCGAATGCTGGGCATGCGTATGATAAAAGCTCACGATGTCGCCAGGTTCATTGTCTTTAACCTCCACATAGGGCTCGGTGATCCTTAACCAGGTGCTTCCGTGTTTCCAGTGGTTATAATATTTACACCCCCCGGTGATGGTGACGTAGGGATGCGCCAAGATATACATTGGAAGATGCATGAATCCGTACCCCGAACATTGGTGATCATAATCCACATTTTCCAAAGGCTTGGTACCTTCCACCGATTCAAAATCGATCAAGGTACCGTCCATTGATATGTCATCTATGCTGAATGGCACGGGGGAGGTCAGCACGACCGAATCCAGGTCCGTCCAGTTCAGCATACATACAATCTCCGTTTCGCGGCTGAGCCCCGCCAGCGATATCACCTGTTCCACCTGCAGGCTTCCGTACCCGGTGATTGTCACATCGGTTCCTTCACTGGCAAGCCAGGATGCATTGGCGATCTTCAGGGATTCCAGGGTGAATAATTCGCCGGTACTGCTCTTTATTGAGAGATTGGGTAGCTCATAGCTGTTTGATACCGCATTCATCCTTGCAGGCGGCATTGACCTTGTCATGATTCTTTTATCGCCTCCCACGGTCTCCACCAGGATCCTTGAAGGAACCGTGAAGCTTGTGTGGTATGCATGTGCGCAATCGCTATGGAATGTGAATCCCCCGATATCTGAAGGGGAATTGATATTCCTGAGGCTGATCCAGTTGTCGGAGGTGAGGTTGTATTTGAGTGCCCATGCTGCCCTGTTATTGTTGCGCAGTGCCCGCATGTAATCAATGTTCCGGATGATGGAATGATTGCCTGCCTGCCATAGGATCGCGTAGCAGGCCATCGCCTCCGAAGAGTGCGAATCGCCGTTGAAGGGACCGTTGACACGAACTGCGATATCGGCCAGGATGCAGGTGGCTGAATTGCTGTTGGGCGTTTCGATCATCGGCCGGGGATTGGTCCACCCGCTTTCTGAGCCGCCAAACCTCCTGTTTGCATCGTCCCGACCGAGGATGATGCTGTTCTGGTGCCCTGCTCCAACAAGGGCCGTGTGTTCTTTCAGGTAGATGGTATTGTAGGTGATGTACTTTCCGACCGGCACAAAAACCACGTTGCTGCCGCTGGCTTCTGCAGCTTCGATGGCGGCATTGAAAGCCGGTGCCCAGTCGTAGCTATGGACATACGATTCGTAATCCAGCAGGTTGACAGCCCCGTGTGTATTAAAGGCGGGAAACGTATCCCCCCAGCCGTGCCTGGACTGGACATCCGGCGGTGGAGGCAGATCATCTTCGAAAACCTCATAAATCCTGCCGGCTTGCTTCGCACCGTCAATGTAGACGGGTTCATCACCAAAGGCGCTTTCATCCCAGCCGGAGTTGTAGGCAAATTCGCGGTAATACCTCCAGCCAGAAGGATTGGCTGTAGCAGTTGCATCCTCATCCAGGATCTTCGCGGCATTTTTTATATAGACATCGCTGAAATGGACACTCTGGTCCCTGTCGTCGACCATCACCATCACGAGGTTGCCCGGATCTTCCGTGGGGTATTCGATCACACAATCAGTAAGCACAGGATTGCCACCCGGACTCCAGGTCAGGCCAGTATGCCTGGCAAGGCTGAATACGGGAACCCCCGGGTTCATTATAAAATGTGCACCGGTGATGGTGATCGCTCCCCGGGAATGGTCTGAATATATCGCTGCATCGGTCTGCCCCGACATCGTCAGTTTTGTGATCGTGGGTGTGGGTTGAACACCATTGGAGGGAAGGAAAATTCCACGTTTACCCCCATTGATGGTGATGTCGGCACAACTGCCTCCCGACCCCGGGAGCATCTCCATTCCATAGGCCCCTCCGGTCACATCGATATTGATATCAAAGATCCCGCATCCTTCGGCTCCACGCCATCGCAGTCCGATGGCACCAGAATTGTTTTCTTCTATCCTGATGTCGATGCTCTGAAGAATGCGGTTGAAGGTATCCGGGTATTTTTCGGATCCAAATCCCTCGTGGCGGATCACATGCATATGGGCCAGTGGGAAAGAGCCAGCTTTAAGAAGGATCACCGTGCGGTTCTCCGGGTCCACCGAGGATCCGGTTATAAATGTATTCTGAGCATCCCGGTCGCCGCCGGCATCATCGCTGACCTTTAGGGTCGCATCCACCAGGTAGGTACCAGCAGGGAGGTACAGCGGCTGATGTTGTGAGGTGGCCGCATTGATAGCCGCCTGGAGCTCTGCGGTTGTCACGGATGCTCCCGTATTGTCGGCTCCGAAATCAGTTACTGCATCCAGGAATCCAGCCTCGGACGGTGTGAGCTGTGCAGATGCGGAGCAGCTGATAGCCAACAGGACGAACTTAAGAATTGTTCTGTTAATCAAATCCTTTTTCATGGTCAGTCAAGTACATTAGTTCCGGCTAAAAGTAGTCATTTACTATTCAAATATGTTTGAAAACCACGCGAAAAAACTTGACATCAGTCTATCTGACTATTATTTTATCTATCGGATCGCAGGGATTAAAAACAGATTAAATCATGGCGGTTCTGACTTGTTTAATGTACAGTAAATCATAATTATAAAGGAGTAGGGATCTCCGTACAAGAAGTGACAGCAAGGAAGAAGATGCAAGGGACCTGGCCGATGACCGAAGGGACCTGAGGGATGATAAGCAAGATTATTCAGATGAGAAGCGGGACCTTGCCTCACAGGGCAACCGACTCATGATCCAGCAGGACATCTATGAAAAATTCAGGACATACAGTTATAAGTCGGCAACACCCTCCCAGTATGAAACCAACATTGAAAAGAAGCTCCTGAATCGCTTCATCAAATCAATGGAAGATGACATCATTGCGCTCAAGGCAGAACTCGACGAGGACCAGGCTGAGCTCAAAGAGGACAGGAAAGAGTTACGTGAAGACCGGAGGGAGAGAAGAGAACGAAGATAAAGTAAATGATTTCCAAGTTTTAAAGCTGCGTCCGGGAAAACCCGATCGCAGCTTTTTTTTGAAATGCGTAGTTGCGGACAATGATTCAAGCCTGGCACAGTTTTTATAGTATTCAATATAGAACAGATTTTAAAACTGATTTGCCATGAAACGATCAACCTATATCATACTTGCTGCAATGATAGCTATTCCGCAATTACTGACTGCGCAGGTTTTCAGGGACAGGCTTGAAAAGCGCGGAACCAAACACGAGATAAGTGTGGCAAAAAGACACCTGGACAGGGATGCAGAGGAGATTGCTGCATTTAACGACTTAGTGAAGGATTATAAGATTGCCTACTTGTCGGTCAACGTTGAAGAAATTGACGCGGTTAAAAATGCCCTCATTGTGAGTATGGACCGGGAAATTGACCAGGGCCATGCCAAAGCCAATGCCGGTGTAAGGGAGATCCGTCAGAGTGAGAGGGAAGTTTCAGGATCTTTTCGGGATATCGATCAGAGCAGTGGAGAGCTTGTAACCGGACTGGGCAAGAGGTGGGATGCACGGAGAGATTTCAGGGATGACCGGCGGGACCACAAAGATGAGTTGAAAGACCTGGAAGATGACCGGAATGACCTGGCGGTCCTGGAAGACCGTCTGATCAGGCAGGAGAATATCCGGGATCGGTTCGCCGGGTGGTCGGTGATCACAGAATCAAATGACCTGAACACAATCCCCGAAATAGACATGCTCCATTCCTTTCTCGAGACCATGGAAGGAGACCTTCGCTGGACCGAGGAGGAGCTTAAAGAGGATAGAAAGGAGCTGCGGGAAGACAGGCAGGAACTGCGGGAAGACAGAAGAGAAGCAAGGGAAAACAGGAAAAAAAGACGTATCGAACGCCAGTATAAAAGATACCACTGAGCCACAGCAGAACCTGGCAGCCTATTCCCGAAATCATGAAGTCAGCCGGTAAATCCTCGCTGAAATCCATTAATTTAGCGAAATACCAAGTGAATCATGGACCACAATAATATTGAGGCCGGCTGCCGTATCTGGTTTGAAAAAGGGGGAGAAACATTTCTTGCCCCCGGTAAAGCGGCATTGCTGAAGCATATCTCCGAGAAAGGGTCGCTCAGAAAGGCTGCTTCCGAGATGAATATGTCTTACAGGAAAGCCTGGTACAGCATTCAGCAGCTGAATGAAAATGCCCCGGAAACCATGGTGGTACTGCACCGTGGTGGTGCGAAGGGCGGTAATGCAGAAATTACTGAATACGGCAGGCGTATACTGGAGCAATATGACGAACTCTGCAAAAAAACAAAGGCCTTCCTGGACGATGCGCTCAGAAACATCTCATTTTAAATGCAGTTTTCAATCGATTTATATATTTTTGCCCACCGTTATTCCTTTTGTGTTATATCGCAATAAAACTCAACTATAATCGATATTTAATGAAAACACGGATCATTGCAATCATTTTTTTTACAGCTTCATCAATCGGGATGAAGGCGCAGCTCACAGACGCCGATTCGATCTCCATGGTCTATGAACTTGGAGAAGTGAAAATCACGACTGAAAAAGAGCCCCCCATGCTTCCCTCCGGCACCATGGACACCTATCACACCAATGATGCCGCCACGGTCAGCAGCAGGCTTCCTGGTGTCAACCTGGTGAATTTCGGAGGTCGGGGCGAATCTTCAGTCCTAGTAAGGGGATTTGACATCCGCAGTGTACCTGTCTATTTCGACGGGATCCCGGTATATGTACCCTACGACGGCTACATGGATCTCGGGGCGGTCAATACCAGGAATTTTTCCGGTATTTCTGTATCGAAAGGGTACACTCCTGCCGGTTTCGGCAGTGCTGCACCCGGCGGTGCGATCAATATTGTCAGCCGTAAACCTGTCAAACCACTTGAAGTCAGAGCCTCGGCCGGATATGCAACCGGGAACAGGCAACATACCAGCCTCGGCATCGGCAGCAAATTTGAAAGGTTTTACCTGTCCGGCGTGTTCTCAACCGTGAACCAGGATCACTTTCCTTTGTCGGCCGATTTTGACACCACCGGTCTGACCGTTACGGAGGACGGACAGGAGCGGGACAACTCATGGTTCAGTCATATGAACCTGAACCTGAAAGCCGGCTTCACACCCAATGAATTTGACGAATACAGTCTGAATTTCCTGATGCACCGAAGTGAGAAAGGCACGCCACCTTATGCCGGCACTGATCCACAGCAGCGTGAGCGTTTCTGGAGATGGCCCTACTGGAACAAGAACAGCCTCTATTTCATCGGGAAAAAACGGACAGGTGATTTTGCATATTTCAAGTTCAGGGCCTATTACGATGATTTCAGCAACCAGCTGAGCAGTTTTGATGACAATACCTATTCTTCCCAGACACGAGGCTACGCTTTCAATAGTTATTACGACGACTATTCCATCGGCTCGGGGGTGGAGTACAACTATACGGGGATCGAGGGCAACCACCTTAGGTTTATTGGCCGTGTGAAGGACGATCACCATGCTGAACACAACGAGGAGGAGCCAACGAGGAATTTCAGGGATGTGACCTTCACGGCCGGAGTTGAAGATGTAATGCGGGTCAGCAAAAATACACGTATCCTCGGTAATTTCATCTATTCAGCCAGGTCGGGTCTGCTCGCCGAGGAATATGTGCCGGCCGACAGCTCCATCGATGTGCTGGCAGGAAACAGTGCCCGTGGGATCTCTGCCCAGCTGGCCCTGCAATACAGTATAGCGGAAGATCATGATATCCAGTTCGGTATTTACCGGAAATTCCGGTTTGCCACCATGAAAGAGCGATATTCCTACCGCGCCGGATTCGGTATTCCGAACCCAGACCTTGGTCCGGAACGCGGCACCCAGGCAGAGTTGAAGTACCGGGGCAAGGTAACTGATATGTTGAAACTTGATGGGGCTGTTTTTTACGCACTGATGGATGATGCAATTGTGGTGGTCTATGACACGATCACCGGTCTGAACCAGTCGCAGAACACCGGTACCGCTCAAAATTACGGCATGGAATTCTCTGCTGAATTTTCACCGGCCAGGGTTGTCTCCCTGGCAGCGAACTATGCGTATGTAAGCTTTATCAGTCTGTATGATCCGGATACCTATTTCACCCATGTCCCCGAACACGAGGTAAATGTCTCGGTACAGGTGGAGCCAACGGAGAGCTTTGACATCTCAGGCCATTTCAGGTACATGTCGGAACGGTACAGCACCAGTTATGGGACCATTGCCGGGGCATTTTCGACGATTGACCTGCAGGCCTCCTATACGTTCAGAAAACTGATCACCCTGGAGGCAGGTATTGAAAACCTGCTTGACAGAGATTATGCGCTGACAGAGGGGTTTCCGGCACCGGGTCGTACCTGGTTCGCATCGTTGAATTTCCAGTTGTAGCCTCACCTGCGGAACCATGGGAGAAAGGAGTTCCCGGATATCGGAAAAATGGATCAAAGCGGCTGTACTTGGCTCTCTCTGGGCAGCCATCGAGATCATTGCAGGGAGCTTCCTGCACAATATCCGGCTCCCCTTTGCAGGGACCATGCTCTCCATGTTCAGTGTCTTCATGCTCGTGGCATTCATGCGTCACTGGAAAGAGCCCGGGGTGATCCTGCGGGCCGGCGTTGTCGCTGCGCTGATGAAATCTATCTCTCCAAGCGCAGTGATCCTTGGGCCCATGATCGCAATTGTAATGGAGGCAGTGATCCTTGAATTTGTAACACGGTTCCTGGGCCGACACCTGTTCAGCTATATGCTTGCGGGTGCATTGGCGGTGATGTGGGCCCTTGTCCAGAAGGTCCTGAATTTTATCATCCTGTACGGTTTTGACCTTGTAAGGGTCCTTGAAGCATTTTACCAGTGGGCCGTGGTAAAGACCGGCCTGGAACAGGTGACCCCTGCCCTACTTATTATCATCGTAGCAGCAAGCTATGCCCTTGCAGGCATCCTGTCTGCCCTAATGGGTTATCTCACCTTCAGGCGTCCGGGAGAAAAGGACCGGGCCGACATTGCCCTTCCTGCGCGCAAGCGTTCCGGATACCTGCAGCAATCCAATTTCAACAACTACAATGCGGTTCATATCCTCTTCATCACATTTGCAGTTGTCATCACTCTTTATCTTACAGACCGCACCCAGGTCTGGATATACCTTCCCATGGGGTTGGCTTTCCTGGCCTATGTCCTTGCCCGGTATCGCCGCACCACACGCTATCTCAGGAAGCCCGGCATCTGGATTCAATTCACTGTACTGACTTTCATTGCAACGCTGCTCTGGGAGTGGCTGTCCACAGGAGCATACTTTTCCATTGAGGGACTGGAGATCGGGTTGAAAATGATCTTCAGGGCCATGGTGATCATCTTCGGATTCTCTGCACTGAGCGTTGAACTCCGCAACCCGCTGATCAGAAGCATCCTTCAGCGCAATGGACTTTCAAACCTGTATGTAGCTTTGAATCTTTCATTTACGGCCCTGCCATTCGTGATCGACCGTTTGCCTGGATTCCGGACCATGGTCAGGCAGAGGAAACGGCTGATCGTTACGATGATCAGTCAGGCCGATCTCCTGCTTAAAAAATTCTCTGAGGAGTCCAGTCCGCGTGACAATGTTTTCTTACTGACCGGTCCCACGCAATCGGGAAAAACAACACTTGTCAAGGAAACCGCCGGTCTTCTGATGGAAAAAGGGTTGAAGGTCCGCGGTATCCTGGCTCCCGGTAATTTCCGGGACGGCAAGCGCAATGAATTCTTCATCTGGGATATCAAGACCGGGAAAGCGGAACTTTTGGCATCGCGCAAACCGGAAAAGGGTTGGACGCCCTACGGCCCTTTCTTTTTTAATCCGGATATATTCTTGAAAGGAACGGCAACGATCGGTCAGGCACTGAAGGAGCGTGCAGACCTGGTCATACTGGATGAAGTGGGTCCTGTTGAGATGAAGGGAAAGGGCTGGCACCAGGCACTGGAGATGCTTAAAGACCGTCGTGATGTACGACAGGTTTGGGTTGTAAGGGAAAGAATGCAAAAGGAGATCCGGCTCAATTACATGGTGCCCGGTGAAAACGTGATCCAGTCCGACCAGTGGACGGCAGAAGGGCTGGCTGAATTTCTCTCTGTTGATTAAGATTCTGTATCTTTGGGTTCAGATTTTAAAATCAGCATGTCAAAGATCATCTATATTGCGGGATTGGGACATTCAGGAACGACCCTCCTGGACATGTCGCTTGGTGCTGCCGGGGGGGTGACCGGATTGGGTGAATTGAAAACCCTGATGGATGACAACACCCGTCAGAAACACTATACCTCCGTTTGCTCCTGTGGAAAAAAGGCCGGTGACTGCGATATCTGGGGAAAGATTCCGAACGCAATCAATGGTCTGAAAACAGACCCGGAAAAGATAGAAGCAGTGGTGAGATTGCTTGATGAGGTGGAAGGAAAAGGTACGGTGCTGGTGGACTCCTCCAAAAACAGCTATCCATACCTGTCATACATGAATCAACAACATGACCTCTCCCTGGTCTTTCTCACGAGAGATGTGCGCAGCTGGAGTTATTCACGACATTTGTCCACCGGGAAACCGGTAGTTTACTTTATGTTGAGATGGTTCCTGGAAAACAAGAAGCTTCTCAGGAGGATCAGGAAGATGGGGATCGATCCAATCTTCGTTGGATATGAAGAACTTGCATTGTACCCTGATCACCTGTTGCAATTGATCGCGGAGCATACCGGCATCCCTTATTCAGCAAAATTGCTGGTCCCCGGCAATACCACGAGTCATATCATCAGCGGTAACATTGCCCGTACGGATCCGGCGAAAAGGTCCGGATGGAAATATGATGCGCGCTGGATGCTCTCTCGGCGCATCCTGACCTGGTCTCCCCTGCTGCTGTTCATCCAGCGCATGAACCGGAGGCTTGTCTATTCCAAAGTAAACGCGGGGTCGATCCTTGACTTTCACCTGTTCGGCACACGAAGGAAAAAAGAACTCGACCGGCAATACAATTGATATTTCCAAAAGTCCTGTCTATCTTTATATAAACTGATAATTCAATGATTACACATCTGAAACCGCTCCTCCTGCTCCTGCTTGCAGCCCTGACGATCCAATTGAGCGCACAAAACAACGGCACCATGAAAAATCCCGACACCACCCCAGTGAATGATTTTGAACTTGAAAGATACCTGGGTACCTGGTATGAGATCGCACGCTTTCCCCACCGGTTTGAAAAGGACCTCGTGGGGGTCACAGCTACCTATTCCCTGAAGAGAAACGGGAAGGTGAGGGTCGAGAACGCAGGGTACAGGGATTCCCTGGACGGGAAATTCAGCACAGCGACCGGGAAGGCGAAATTTGCCGGCAACCCGGCCGTGGGCCACCTGAAAGTATCATTCTTTCTTTTCTTCTATGCCGATTATTACATCATGGCGCTGGATAAAGCTGACTACCAATGGGCTTTGGTGGGCAGCTCGTCGCCGGACTATTTATGGATCTTGTGCAGGGAACCGGAGATGGAGGAATCGGTTTACCAGTCACTCCTCGATGAAGCGAGGAAGCGGGGGTATGATCTTGGGGAACTGGAGAGGGTGCCGCAAGGGGCGGTGGGCAGTGGGCAGTAGGCAGTTCGCAGTCGGCAGTCGGCAGTCGGCAGTCGGCAGTCGGCAGTCGGCAGTCGGCAGTGGGCAGTGGGCAGTGGTCCGATCTACATTTTTATATGCACCAGTTTGACAATTGGTTTCATTTCTCTTAGCTTTAGAAAAAATAATTGTCATGAAGAATTGCATCTTGATCCTGCTGACTGCAGTCATGTTTACAGGATGTGCAAATGAGCGGGAACTGCAGGAGAATGGCGGACAACGTGACGTGCCATTTATCTGGAACAATGCAAATATCTATTTCCTGCTTACCGACAGGTTCAATAACGGCGATCCCGGCAATGATGTGAATTTCGGCAGGACGGATCCTGCCGCTGTGAATCGCGGATTCATGGGTGGTGACCTGGCCGGGGTCACAAAAAAGATCGAGGAAGGATACTTCAATAAGCTTGGGATCAGCGCCATATGGCTGACCCCTTTTTATGAACAGATCCACGGGATGGTGGATGAAGGAACCGGGGATACCTATGCCTATCATGGATACTGGACCAGAGACTGGACAGCGCTCGATCCGAATTTCGGGACACCGGAGGAGCTGGATGCGCTGGTTGAAGCTGCCCGTGACAAGGGGATCAGAATCATCATGGATGTGATCATCAACCATACGGGTCCGGTTACAGAAAATGACCCGGTATGGGGCGATGCCTGGGTCCGCACCGAACCGCGGTGCACGTACGAAGGATATGCCAGTACCATTCAGTGTACACTTGTAGACAACCTTCCCGACATACGTACCGGGAAGATGGATGCGGTCGCACTGCCCGATGTGCTGGTAGAAAAATGGAAGAATGAAGGGCGTTATGAAAAAGAGATGGAGGAGCTGGATGCATTTTTCGGGCGGACCGGCTACCCGCGTGCGCCCAGGTATTATCTGATCAAATGGATCACGGACTATATAAGGAAATACGGGATCAATGGTTACAGGCTCGACACGGCCAAGCATACCGAAGAGGATGTGTGGAGCGATCTGAGGAAGGAGGCAGATATCGCTTACGCGGAATGGAAAGCAGCCAACCCGGGAGTCGTGCCGGAGGAGGAACCCTTTTACATGGTGGGCGAAGTATACAATTATGTGATTTCAGGTGGAAAATGGTTTGATTTCGGGGATACGGTTGTGAATTTCTATGCTGAAGGGATCGATCACCTGATCAATTTCGAATTCAAATATGATGCGCAGAACCACTATGAACTTGTTTTTTCAAAGTATTCAGAAATCCTCAACAGTGCGCTCAGGGGGAACGGGGTATTGAATTACCTTAGTTCGCATGATGACGGAGATCCATATGACAAGATGCGGGAGCGGCCTTTTGAAGCGGCAACTAAACTGCTGCTTTCGCCTGGTGCAGCGCAGGTTTACTACGGTGACGAGACCTCCAGGTTGCTGTTCACCCCGGGTGCAGAGGGGGATGCCAACCTGCGTTCATTCATGAACTGGGAAAAACTTGAGGAAGATGCGGAAGTAAACGGAACCCTGGTGAGTGATGTCCTTTATCATTACAGGAAACTGGGTCAGTTCAGGAGAAATCACCCTGCTGTGGGCGCGGGGGTGCACCGGATGATTGCCACGGAACCTTATACCTTCAGCCGGACCTGGGAAAAGGCTGGCTACACCGACAGGGTGGTTGTGGCGCTTGACCTGGATGGGAATGCAGTGGAAATCGATGTGGAAGGGATTTTTGATGAAGGTGCGGAGTTGACTGATTTTTATTCTGGCGAGACCACCAATGTGAAAAACGGAAAGGCGATAATCAGGACCGAATACCCTGTTGTACTGCTGGAAGAGAAGATCTGAAAACCTGAACACGATGGACAAGAAAAAAGAAGACCGCACGCACGTTCTTGCAGAGAATAATTTCAGGAATATTAAGGATAAGCAACCTGAAGTGGCGATCCTTCCCTGGGGAGCAACCGAGGCCCACAATTACCATCTTCCGTATGGGACAGACAACTATGAAACGGTAGGGATCGCAGAGGAGGCGGGAAGACTGGCCATGGAACAGGGAGTTGAATGCCTGGTGCTGCCCGTTGTCCCATTTGGTGTAAATACCGGTCAGACGGACCTCCCCGGAACCGTGAACCTCTACCCTTCCACGCAGGCGATTGTATTGCATGACATCCTGGAATCGGTGAGTAACTGGGGCATCCGGAAATTCCTGCTGCTGAACGGTCATGGCGGAAATGATTTCAAGCAGATCCTGCGGGAAGCCGGGAGTTCATTTCCGGAAATGTTCCTTGTGACCGCCAACTGGTTTCAGTCGGTGGACAAGTCAAAATACTTTGAGAATGATGGTGACCATGCCGATGAGATGGAAACTTCGCTGATGCTGCATCTCCGCCCGGAGCTTGTGCTTCCTCTTGATCGTGCAGGTGACGGGAAGCACGGAACATTCAGCATACAAGAACTCAATGAAAAATGGGCATGGAGTGAGCGGGAATGGAGCCGGGTGACAAAAGATACCGGGATCGGCGACCCGCGAAAGGCAACGGCTGAAAAGGGAAAGGCCTATTTTGATGAGGTTTGTGGGAAAATAGCTGGTTTGATCGTTGGGATGGCCGGTATGGATGAAGAGGGGCTGTACAGGTAACTTTCATATCTTAAATCGCTCAGAAAGGATGATTCCAGTTTCTCGATCCCGATTTCGCTTCTTTCATCGCTTATGGGGACCAGCCTCCCTTTGGTCGACTGGCTCTCGACTGTAAAAAAAATCCCGGCAGTGCAAGGCAGCGTGCACCCTCGAACACAACTGCCAACCAAACAACCAAACCCTACTCGCACATTTTGCACCGCCGGGAATAAGTCTCTTCACTGGGTTAGTCGGTGGTTCTGAAAATTCCTTACAACGTGTTCTCCGGTTTTTTCGACTTTTTTGATCAGTCGGTTGATTCCATATTCGTATAACGCTGAAGCATTATTATTATTATTCCCGGCCCGGTCGGTTGATTTGCTGTTGATATTTCCGAAAGCATAAGAAAAATACAGAGGAAGTAAGCTACTTTTCATTAATTTTAAGATCTCATTAACCAAAATTATCATGAAAATTCTATTGAAATCTACAATTATCCTGATCATCACATTGGTCAGTTTTGGACCTGTTGATGCTCAAAAGCAAAAATACGGCAGTCTGCAGGAGGCGATCTTTTCGGCACGGAACCTCAGTGGCAGCCGGGGGCCTTCGAATCTTGTCTGGATCAGGGGCGGGTCACAGTATTCATTCACAAAGGTCAGCAACGGGGCCCAGGAGATATGGATCCATGACATAGCATCCGGGGAGGAGGAACTTGTCTTTTCTGCAGAGGGAAAGAAATTTGCAGATGGCGGTGATTTCAGGTACCGTTCATTTCAATGGGCCGGTGACTACCAGTACATATTGTTTCAGACAAATTTCAGCCCGGTGTGGCGGTATTCAGGCAATTCCGACTACTATTATTATTCGCTTGATGAGAACGAAATGGACCTGATCGTTGAGCAGGCATTCACAGCTGAGGTCTCTCCTGACGGGAAGAAGCTTGGTTATGGAAAGAACGGAGACCTGTACATGTACGAGTTTGACTCCAACCAGACGGTGAGGTTTACCGATGATGCGGAGGAGCATTTCTACAACGGACGCTGGGGCTGGGCCTACGAGGAGGAATTCGGACTGGTGCAGGCATGGAAATGGTCGCCCAACTCAAAATACATTGCATTCTGGCAGTCTGATGAACGTCATGTTCCCATTTATATCCTGACTGATTTTTCTGGTTTGCATCCCGAATACATGGAGGTCCCCTACCCGAAGGTTGGAGATCCTGCACCATATGTAAAGATCGGTGTGATCGATACAGAATCGGGAAACAGGGAGTGGATCGATTTTGACCTGAAGGGTGGTTACATCCCGAGGATCTACTGGACTTCTAATGAAGGACAGCTGGCCCTGGTCTATATGAACCGTCCGCAAAACCTGGTTGAGGTGTACATGGCCGATGTGACTTCGGGAGATAAGGAGATGATCTACAGGGAGACTTCCGATTCCTGGATCGATATATTCGATTTCTTTGCAGGAGAGCTGGACCATTTCTATTTCCCTGCGGATATGGAAGCATTCTTTTTCGTATCTGAAAGGGACGGATGGGCACATATCTACAGTATCAGCTATGATGGCAAGAAGGTAAAACAGGTTACAGACGGAGCGTATGAAGTGATCGGGATCAAGGCGATCAATACAGGCAAAAAGACGCTCTATTATCTCTCCACCGAGGTTTCACCACTGGAGCACCATCTCTATTCCATAAAATTCAACGGAAAAGGCAAGAAACAGATCACTTCAGCAGAAGGGAATCATTCGGTGGATGTATCCCCCGACGGGATGTATTTCCTGGATCGTTATTCCTCTGCAGATGAGCCGGGACACGTTGAATTCAGCAGTACAAAAGGCAAGCTGGTCACGGATATGACCGATATAACGAATGTGGAGAACTTCCTGGAATCACATGTTTATGCGCCGCGGGAACTTTTCACTTTCACCACGAGTGACGGACAGGAGCTTGACGGGTACCTGATCAAACCGATAGATTTTGACCCTGAAAAGAGCTATCCGTTGTTGCTTGATATTTATGGCGGACCCGGATCTCAGGGTGTATATAACACTTTCGAAACCAATGGATGGCACCAGTGGCTTGCCCAGGAGGGGTATGTCATTGCAAGTGTCAACAACCGCGGGAACGGTGGATACGGAAGTGCATTCGAAAAGATAGTTCATGGTCAGCTTGGCAAATATGAAGCCAGGGATTTCGTGGAAACGGTAGAATTTCTCGCTGAGAACAGCTGGGTGGATGGAGAGAACATGGCCATCAGGGGACACTCCTATGGCGGGTTCATGTCGGGTTTTACCATGGTCAATCACCCTGGTGTATTCAAGGCCTCCATCGTTGCAGCGCCCAATTCTGACCACAGGTTGTATGACTGCATCCTCACCGAACGGCTGATGGGGCTTTATGAAGATAACGAGGAGGGCTATACCAACAGTGCCATTGCAACGAATGCAGATAAGCTTGAAGGCAAAATGTTGCTGGTTCATTCATTGATGGATGAAAATGTACATCCCCAGCACACTTTTCAGCTGGTCAATGCATTTATCCAGGCGGGCAAAGATGTGGACCTCAGGATCTATCCTCCCGGCAACCATGGTGTGGCGTATGATCTTACGAGCTATATGCTGTTGATGGGGCAGTACACCGATTATTTAAACGAGCACCTGAAGTCTGAGTAGTCGGACAGTGCCTGTAGAGGAGACAGGCGTTCTATTCAGCTTAACAAATTTAACAGTCGAAAAGTGGAATTGAACGGAATTGTTTACTATTATTGATCAACAATCGCAGGTTGTGAATGTTTATAAATAAAAAGGATATGATGAAACGCAGGCATTTTATCAAGAGGTCAGTCGCTGCAGGTACCGGTATTGCTGCATTGTCGGCATTCCCCTATCACCTGTACGCCCGAGATAAGGCAATGCATCCCTACGACAGGGTCAAGCTCGGCAACACCGGGATCGAGATGTCCCGCATGGCGATGGGGACCGGATCGAGTGGATGGAGGGGTAGTTCCAACCAGACCCGAAAGCTGGGCATCCGCGGACTGGCAGACCTGTTGCATGCTGCCTACGACGAAGGGATCAATTTCTGGGATTCGGCCGACCAGTACGGTACACATCCGCATCTGAAAGAGGCGCAGAAGCGGATCAAGAGGGAAAATGTGGTCATCCTCACCAAGTCTACCTCCATTACGGCAGACGGGATGAGAAAGGACCTGGACCGGTTCAGGAAGGAGATTGGGACGGATTACCTGGACATTGTGCTGCTGCATGCTGTGACCAACGGCAACTGGCGGAATGATCTGAAGGGACCGATGGAGGTGCTATCTGAGGCCAGGGAGGAGGGAATCATCAGGGCACATGGTATTTCATGTCACTCACTTGAAGCACTTGAGCAGGCAGCCATTGAACCATGGGTGGATGTTGACCTTGCCCGGTTCAACCCGGCCGGTGTGATGATGGACTCGGATGTGGATACCGTGCGGAACGTGCTGACGAAGATGAAAGACAATGGGAAGGCGATCATCGGAATGAAGGTTTATGGTGCAGGCCGGCTTCTTGACAAGAAAGACGAATGCCTGGAGTTCCATACGGGGCATGATTTCATCGACAGTTTCACGCTGGGTCTCGAAAGTGCGGAGCAGTTGCAGGATATCATGAAACGACTTCCTGAAGCAAGTGTGCGGGGATAGCAGATTAAGTATGCGGGGAAAATACATTTTTCAGCATAAAGTGTAGTGCCATTTTTTTGGTTGTACCATTCGTTTCATGTAATTTCAGGGGCAAAACCAGAAAAAATATGAGCTACACACCTGATCACTCACGTTACAAGCAAATTCCATATCAAAGGTGCGGAAAGAGCGGGCTGAAGCTGCCTGCCGTTTCCCTCGGACTCTGGCATAACTTCGGGGAGGACAAATCCCTGGAGTCAAGCAGAAAATTGCTGCTGCATGCCTTTGACCGGGGAATCACGCATTTCGACCTTGCCAACAACTATGGTCCGCCTCCCGGATCGGCAGAGGAGACACTCGGGAAGGTGCTGTCGGATGACCTGAAAGCCTACCGTGACGAACTGGTGATTTCCAGTAAAGCCGGCTACCACATGTGGTCCGGTCCTTATGGAGAATGGGGATCCAAAAAATACCTGGTTTCCAGTCTTGACCAGAGCCTCAGGAGGATGGGAATCGATTACGTGGATATCTTCTATTCGCATCGCCCGGATCCTGATACACCTTTCGAAGAGACCATGGGGGCGCTGGACCAGATCGTACGGAGCGGAAAGGCATTATACGTGGGATTGTCAAATTACACCGCGGAACAGACAAGTGAAGCTGTGGGAATTTTGAAATCCCTTGGTACTCCCTGCCTGATTCACCAGCCAAGGTACAATATGCTGGATCGCTGGGTTGAAGATGACCTGCTGGATGTAGTTGAGGAGGAAGGCATGGGCTGCATCCCCTTCAGTCCGCTCGCACAAGGTCTGCTCACCGACAAATATTTGGACGGCATCCCTGAGGACAGCAGGATGGCAGGACGGAGCGTATTCCTGCGTACCAATGCGCTTACAGACGAGCTGGTTGAAAAGATCGGTAAACTGAATGCAATCGCGAAGGAGCGTGATCAGTCATTGGCCCAGATGGCGCTTGCCTGGTTGTTGAAAGACAAACGGATCACGAGTGTTTTGATCGGTGTCAGCAAGACCGGTCAGATCGATGACAGTATCGCTGCAAGTTCCCACACTGAATTCAGTGAGGATGAGCTGGAAAAGATCGAAGAAATACTGAAACAGGGGTAACGGATTGCGGGATGATCCACTTTTCAGTGGGGATGGACCCAGATCCGGGGCCATGATCCATGCAGGAAATCAAATTGAACAGAACAATCATAAACCGACAATAGCGAACATGGAAAAGATCAACTGGGGGATCCTTGGCTGCGGCTGGATCGCCAATAAATTTGCAGAAGCACTGCAGAAGACGAATGACTCCGTTTTAAAGGCTGCAGCAGCAAGAGACGGTGACCGCGCTGCTGAATTTGCTTCCAAATGGGGATTTGAAAAATCGTATGGCAGTTACCGGGAGCTGGTTGATGATCCCGGGGTGGACATTATATACATCGCCACACCCCACAGCTACCATTTCGCGCATACAAAACTTTGCCTCGAGGGAGGGAAGCATGTGCTGTGTGAAAAACCCTTCACCATCAATGCCAGGCAGCTGAAGATACTTGTTGCCATGGCCGATGAGAAAAACCTGTTCTTGATGGAGGCACTCTGGTCGATGTTCCTGCCTGGGATTATCAAGACCAGGGAGCTGATCGAGAAGGGAACCATCGGGGAGGTGGCAAGCATGGATGTGGATTTCGGAATGAATTTCCCGTACGATCCAAAGCACCGGCTCTTCAATCCATATCTTGCAGGAGGTGCCTTGCTGGATATCGGGATCTATCCCCTCTTTCTCAGCCTGTTCCTGTTCGGAAAACCTGAGAGTTTGAAGGCACATTCATTACTGAATGAAAACAAGATAGACCTTACCACCTCACTGATCACTCAAAGCAAGGGAGGTACGATCTGTAACCTCACATCCACCACCCGTGCAAATACACCTGTGAAAGCCAGGATCTTCGGTACGAAAGGAAACATCGAGTTTAACAACTGGTGGTTTACTCCCGTGGACATCACCCTTCGGGTGGATGAACAGGAGGACAAGGTATTGAAGTTTCCGCCCATTGCAAACGGGTATGAATATGAAGCCATGGAAGCTGTCAGGTGCCTGAAAGAGGGATTGACCGAAAGCGAAATGATGCCTCATTCATTCAGCCTTATGTTGATGGAGCAGATGGATAGGATCAGGAAAATTACCGGGATCACCTATCCGAAGGAGATCGAAAGCCTGGATCGTCCTTATGGATGGGATGAGATTGAATAGGCCATTCGCATCCGCAGTTCCTAATTTAGATCGCTTCGAGCTATTCTTTGGAT
The DNA here is from genome assembly GCA_937129385.1 of uncultured Bacteroidota bacterium. Taxonomy (GTDB): domain Bacteria; phylum Bacteroidota; class Bacteroidia; order Bacteroidales; genus M55B112. The sequence goes on along the minus strand of CAKZNC010000208.1, from coordinate 154 downwards.
CCATTTTTTTATCTGCGGAATGAATTCCGCAGCCAGGATAGCTTATCCGCTGCTGGCGGCTGATGGCTGGCGGTTGGCGGCTACCTTCCAGACAGCACCTCTTTCTCGTACGTTCCGATCTCTTTTATGGCATCGATGCCTGAGGGCACCTCCT